>DYJG01000559.1 GCA_020723225.1 Desulfobacca acetoxidans
TATACCTGGCGGGCCGCCGTCTGGGCTCCCTGGCGGCCCTCCTCCTGGTTCTGGCGGTTTCCCTGGCGATTTACGCCTGGAAGCCGGGCCTGGAGATAGTCACGGAAAACCTGGAATTCGGGCAGCTTCTTCTCATGGGCCTGCTGCTGAGCGGCCTGGAATCCCGGGGGTGGCGCGCCGACCGGTCCATTATCATCACGGTGGCGGCCCTGATTCTTCTCGGCCTGGTCTTCTTATTGGGACAGGCTCACTTTGCGGGGATGACCCCCGCCGAGTTTTTCTCCCAAAAGACCGGGGAAGTGACCGAGACGTTATCCCGGGTCCTGGCCGGAGCCGGGGAGCCGTCCCCGGGCGCCAAGGTTCTGGGAGTTTCCCTGGAGGAGATGAAGACCTTGATCCGCTCCCTGCTGCCGGCCCTGGTAATTATCAATACCGGGATGGTGGCCTGGATCAACGTCGTTTTGGCCCGGCAACTCATGGCCCTTTTTACCTGGGAAAAGCCGGAGCCGCCCCTGTATCACTGGTCGATGCCGGAATGGCTCATCTTTCCGGTGCTGGCCGCGGGATTTCTGTTGCTGGTGCCGGTGCCCCTGGTGCGCCTGGTGAGCATGAATCTGTTGGTCGTCCTGGCCCTCCTTTATTTCTGCCAGGGCGCGGCGGTGATCGCCGCCTGGTTTCAGCGCTTCCGGCTGCCCCTGTTTCTCAGGTGCATCGGCTATCCCCTGATGTTTTGGATTCCTATGCCATTACTTGTCATTACCCTGGGCTTGATGGATCTCTGGGTCGATTTCCGGCGGCTTCATCAGCCTCAGGACGCCTGAGGAGGACTTCATTGTGAAGGTTGTATTGACGGAGAATATTAAAGCCCTGGGCGGGGTGGGCGAAGTGGTTGAAGTGGCCAAGGGGTACGCCCGGAATTTTCTGATCCCCCAGGGCAAGGCCCTGGAAGCCACCCCCGGGAACCTGGCCATGATGGACCAGACCAAGGCCAAACGCATCCAGTCCCTGGATCGGGAGCTGGAAGGCGCCCGGGCCCTGGCCGCCAGCCTGGAAGGGATGAGCGTTACCATTGCCCAGCGGGTGGCGGAAGCCGAGCGTCTCTACGGCTCGGTCACCGCGGCCATGATTGCCGAGGCCCTGGAGGTCAAGGGCTTCGAAGTGGATAAAAAGCAACTGGAGCTGGAGGAGCCCATCAAGAAGCTGGGCACCTATGAAATTCCCGTGCGCCTGGCCCCGGAAGTCAAGGCCCAGATCACCGTGGAAGTGGTCCCCGAGGGGGTCTAGGCAGAGGCCAGGGGTCAGGGGTCAGGGGTCAGTGGTCAGTGGTCAGAGAAAAAAATATCCCTGACCCCTTGTTTCTGGTTCCCAAGCTGCGCTTGGGAACCCGCTTGCCGCAAAGCTGCGCTTTGCGAGTCCATTTTTCCCAGAGCAGATAATTATCGGATATCCGGATTGCCCAAGCTTGGCTTGGGCAATTTTCATTCGCAAGGGAAACGTAGTAAACATACTGAAAGAATTGAGAGTTTCAGGGCGCGGGAGTAAAAATCCGTTAATCCATAAAATTAAAAGATCGCGTTCATTATAATTCTTCATAGATGAATATTGACCTCTTTATTGCCGCCTCAGCCTTTTCCGACTCACCCAAATTTCCCCTTCACCCGGCTTGCAATCCTGTCGGTCTTCGATATGATTTTCTCCGAAATCCATTCTCGGCCACCAGTGGTGCCGCGGCAACATCCTAATTAATTATCAATAGTTACCAAAATTCATAAAATAATAAGACAGTCCCAATCTTTGGAGAGCATCATGCAGAGAAGCACCCGGCGCATGGCCGCAGCCCCGGCGGAAGCCGTCGCCCCCCAAGGGGCCACTCCTCCTGCCAGCCTGGAGACGGAACAGTCGGTCCTGGGCTCCATCCTGATCCGGCCCCAGGTCATGGACCTGGTGGCCGACATCCTCACCCCCCTGGATTTCTACCGGGAGGCCCACCGCAAGATCTTCCAGGCCATGCTGGACCTTTATAACCGCCATGAACCCACGGATCTGCCTCTTCTGAACAATCTTTTAAAAGAGCGGGGACAATTGGAGGAAGTGGGGGGGCCGGCCTTTTTGGCGGGGTTGAGCGATCACGTGGGCGT
>DYJG01000560.1 GCA_020723225.1 Desulfobacca acetoxidans
AAGATCCCCCCCGGCGCCCTGCCGGGCAAAAGGCTGCGCATCCCCGGCAAAGGCCGGCCCGGACCCATGGGAGGACCGGCCGGGGACTTGTATATCAAACTCAGGGAGCAGGAACACCCGGTTTTCAAGAGAGAAGGCAACGATCTCTACGTGGACCGGCACATCCGCTTCACCGAAGCCGCGTTGGGCACCAAGGTGACCGCCCCCACCCTGGACGGCAAGACCATGAGCCTCAAGGTGCCGCCGGGCACCCAGAGCCATACCAAGATGCGCCTGAAAAACTACGGCATCCCTTTCGCCAACGGCAAAACCCGGGGGGACCAATACGTGCGGATCATCGTCGACACCCCCACCGAGTTGACCAAAAAACAGAAAACTCTCTTGGAAGAACTGACCAAGGAAGGGCTTTAGAAAGCAGGGATCAGGGGCCAGGGCTCAGGGGTCAGTAAAAGCAGGGATCAGGGGTCAGGGGCCAGGGATCAGGGATCAGGGGCCAGTAAAAAACGTCCTTTTCTCGCTCCTGTAGAAGGGGTCAGGGCTCAGGGCTCAGGGGAAGAAAGGAGAAATCATTTTTCTGGCCCCTGGCCCCTGGGCCCTGATCCCTAATCGTTTAATCGGAGGCAACCATGGCGGTGCAACTGGCGCCGGGAGTCTATTGGGTGGGGGTCATCGATTGGAACCTCCGGGACTTCCACGGCTACCAAACGGAAGCGGGCTCCACGTATAACGCCTATCTCATCATCGACGAGAAAATCACCCTCATCGACACGGTGAAAAAAGAATTGGTGCCGGAGATGATGGGCCGGGTGGCGGAAATCGTCAATCCGGAGAAGATCGACTACATCGTCTCCAACCACGTGGAGATGGACCATTCCGGGGGCCTGCCGGAGACCGTGGCCCGGGTCAGGCCGGAAAAGATTTTCTGCTCCCCCCACGGCAAGGCGGGCTTGAGCCGCCATTACAAACAGGACTGGCCCTTCGTGGAGGTGAAGAGCGGCGACGAGCTCTCCCTGGGGAAGCGCACCCTCACCTTTCTTGAGACCCCCATGCTCCACTGGCCGGACTCCATGATGACTTATCTTAAAGAGGACCAAGTTCTCTTTTCCAGCGACGCGTTCGGGGCGCACCTGGCCTCCAGCGAACGCTTCGATGACCAGGTGCCGGGTTTTCCCGGGGGTTACACCTATCAGCTGCAAAAGTATTACGCCAACATCCTGATGCCCTTCGGCGCCCTGATCCTCCAGCTCTTCGACAAGATCGCCAAGCTGGGCCTGACCTTCAAGATCGTCGCCCCGGACCACGGGCGCATATACCGGAAGCACGAATGGGTTTTTTCCTACTATCGCAAGTGGGCCGCCGGGGAGGTGGAGCCCAAGGGGTTGGTCATCTACGACACCATGTGGCACTCGACGGAGATGCTGGCCACGGCCTTTACCGAAGGCTTGATGGACGCGGGGGTGGAGGCCCAACTCTATCATTTGCGCAACACCCACCAGAGCGACATCATCACCGAAGTCCTGGATGCGGGGCTGCTCCTCTTCGGCTCTCCCACTCTGAATAACGGCATCTTCCCCACGATGGGCCAGTTTCTTACTTACCTGAAGGGCCTGAAGCCCAAGAACAAGGCGGCCGCGGCCTTCGGCTCCTTCGGCTGGAGCGGCCAGGCCGTGGGCCTCATCACCCAGGAGCTGCAGGCCATGAAATTCAACGTGGTCCATGAAGGCTTTCAGGTCAAATACATCCCCGACCCCGAGGAGCTGGCCGCGGCCCGGAAACTGGGAGAGGAACTGGCAAAAAACCATTTGGTGAAGTGATTTTCGGGGAGGGGGCAAGGGCCTTGGGCCTTTTCCTCCTCCTCTAATCCCTTGGGGAAATTGAGACGGTTACTTTTTTTTCCCACCCTGCCACAAATCCGCATTAAAATAAACTAGTAGAATTCTTCCTGGAATTGTCCGATTCTGGCATGTCTGCTGCAGAGGTATAAAAGGGTGTCCTTGCTCTTAGACTTTTCCGAGGCTTAACCTTATGCCAACCGCTAACTTGCTGACCAAGATGATTTGTCTGTTGGTTTCTCCCCTGGCCGAGGACCGCCTCCTGGTGGAGGAGGCGCTGGGCCGGGCTTTTGCCGATTTCCTG
>DYJG01000561.1 GCA_020723225.1 Desulfobacca acetoxidans
TCCTGCTGGAGACCACCCTGATCAAAGGGGACCCCAGCCTCACCATTCTTATGGGCGACCTTTTCGGGCCCGGCCTGAAGGAGGCCTCCCAGAAGCCGGTGAGCGAAGTCATGAGCCCCATTAAGGTCACCATCGAGGGAAGTGCTCCCATTGCCAAGGCCGTTTTTGTGATGATCAAAGAAGACGTGGGTGTGATGCCGGTGATGGAAAGCGGCAAGGTCATGGGCATGATTCGCCTGAGCGATCTCTTTAAAGAGATCTCGGATCTGGTGCTGGGCGACTAGAAAGGAGTTAACCATGGCGGATGAAACCAAAAAAATGCCCGTGGGCGCCGGCCTGCCGGAGATGCCCGAAGAGATCGTCATTGCCCCTAAAAAGGTGGCCATTGATTATAAACGCATATTTTTCATCCTCTTAGGTCTCGGAATATTCTTTTTATTTTACGCCATTCCTTCCTTGCCGGACGCGGTGGACCCCGGCGGCAAGGTCTTCAAACTGCCTTGGGCGGGCAAAATGGCATTGGGGCTCTTTCTCATGGCCGGCATCTGGTGGGTCTTTGAGGTGATGCCCATCGGCATCACCGCCATCGCCATCGGCCTCTTCCAGGTGCTCTTTTACATCCGCACTCCCAAGGAAGCCCTGGGGGACTTCCTGGACCCCTCCGTCTGGTTTATTTTCGGCTCCGTGGTCATCGGCACCGCGTTCAGCGCCTCGGGCCTCACTAAACGTATGGCCTATAAGATGCTGACTATAGTGGGTGAAAAAACCAATTTCATCCTCCTGGGGACCTTCCTGGTGACCGCGGCCATGACCCTGATCATGGCCCACACCGCGGTGGCCGCCGCCATCTTCCCCCTGCTGATGGCCATTAATGCCCTGTATAGCGAATCCGATCAGCCCACCAGGTTCGGCAAGGGTCTGTTTATCGGCATGGCCTGGGCCGCGGGCGCAGGCTCCATCATCACCTTTCTGGGCGCAGCCCGGGGCGTGGCCGCGGCCGGCATGTTCCAGCAGTTCACCGGCAATGATATCGGCTTCTTCGAGCTCATCTGGTATATGCTGCCCATAGGATTGTTAATGGTCTTTGTCATCTGGCTGATCATCATTACCTGTTTCAAGCCCGAACGTGCGGCCATTGAAGGACTCAGGGAGAAGGCCGGGGAACTGACAAGGGAACTGGGCCCCATGAACACCAAGGAGAAATTCGTGGTGTTCATGGTCATCGCCATTGTGGGCCTTTTTATGGCTAAGGCTTTTCTGCCCATCAAGGCCTTCACCGACCTGGACCGGGCCGGGATCATGCTGGTGGGCACCGTGCTTTTCTTCATGACCCGCACTCTGACAGTGGAAGATTTGGAAACCATCCCTTGGAACATTATCCTGCTCTTCGGCGGGGCCATGTCCATCGGTTTCTGCCTCTGGCAGACCAAGGCTGCGGAGTGGCTGGCGGTGCACTGGCTCTCCTTTTTCCTTAACGCCCCCTGGCTGGTCTTTGTCCTGGGCATCGCCTTCTTCGTCCTGATCATGACCAACTTCATCATGAACGTGGCGGCCATCGCCATCGCCCTGCCCGTGTCCCTGGTCATTGCCAAATATTTGGGCGTGGCGCCCCATGTCATCCTCTTCGCGTCCCTGGTGACCGCGGGCATGCCTTTCAACCTGCTCATCGGCGCGGCTCCCAACGCCATTGCTTACGAAAGCAAGCAGTTCACCACCGGGGAGTTCTTTGGCTACGGCTGGATCCCCAGCATCGTGTTGATGGCGGTCCTGGCGGTATTTGTCTATGTTATCTGGCCTCTCATGGGGATGCCGGTGCTGCTGCCTAAATAATCAACGACTTAAGGGGATTGAAAATGCGCACAAGGTTGTTTTCTTTCGCATATATCTTGATACTTCTGGCAGCCGCCGTTTTCCTGGCCACCTCCGCAGTTCTCGCGGCTTCCGCGCCTGCGGGCGACCGCCTGGCCGTTTCCGGTCTGGTCACCGACCCCATGGGCAAGGGCCTCAAAGAAGTAGCGGTGGAAGTGCTGGTGGACGGCAAGCACGTCAAACCGGTGGGCAAAGATGCAGAGGTCATTACTGGTAAGCCCGGCGGTTTTGTGGCGAATTTTATTCTCCCGGCCGGAACCTTACCC
>DYJG01000562.1 GCA_020723225.1 Desulfobacca acetoxidans
GTGGTGGGCTACGGCCAGGCCACCAAGGCCCAGGTGCAACTGATGATCGAACACCTCCTGGGACTCAAAATCACCAACGAACACGCGGCGGACGCGTTGGCGGTGGGGATTTGCCACCTGTTTCACAGTAAATGGCCGAGGTGATGATGGTCTTCGGTCTTTGGTCTCCGGTCTTCGGTAAGATTTCCAGAGCAGTTCTTTTTCTTTTCCTCCTTGTGGTACTTGCCCAAGCAGGGGATTCTCGGCCATGGGATGCTCCGGTTATTTGCCCCATATGCCAATCAAACCGTGTAGTCTATATCCTCTATGGCGAACCGAAATTGGATGAAGACCTGAAACGCGCCCTGGACAACGGCAGGGTGGAACTCGGCGGTTGTGAAGTTACTTCGGAGAGTAAGCGCTGGGAGTGTCGGAAATGCAAGTATAGCTGGGGAAATGTGGTCAGTGGCCAATAGCCAGTAGTCAGTAGAGCGGGAAGCGAAGCGCATTATTATTATTTAACCAAAAACCAAACACGAAAAACCAAAGACCGAAGACCAAAGACCGAAGACCGAAGACGGTATCTAAATGATTGGATTTCTAGAAGGCGAACTTCTGGACAAAACCCCCGGCCAGGCCACGGTTAAGGTGGGAGGAGTGGGCTACCTGGTGCTGATCCCCTTGTCCACCTTTTACGCCCTGCCCGAGCCTCCGGCCCCGGTGAGTCTGCAGATCCACACCCGGATCCAGGATGACGCGCTCAACCTCTATGGGTTCATCACCCACGAGGAAAAAGACACCTTCCTGAAGCTCCTGGACATTCCCCGCATCGGCCCGGGCATGGCTTTGAAAATTTTGAGCGGTATCTCCCCCCAGGAGTTCGAGGAAGCCCTGTCTTTAAACGACTCCCGGCGGCTGGCGGGCATTCCCGGCATCGGCAAGAAGTCCGCGGACCGCATCTTGCTGGAGCTGAAAGGCAAGGTGATCATCAGCGCCAGGCCCCGGCCCGGAGTCCCCGGCGACCGCCCCTACCAGGATGCCCTGTCCGCGCTTCTCAACCTGGGCTACCCCAAGAACGTGGCGGAAAAGGCCCTGGATATGGCCCGGGGGCAGGGCGCGGCTACGGTGGAGGACCTCTTGAGGCAAGGTTTGAAGTGGTTGGCCAAATAGGGGGGAGTTTTTGGGGGAAGTTGCTGAGGGCCAGTGGGCCCTTACCCCCTCCCCAAAACCCCACCCCCAATCCCTTACATGTGGGAGGATTTTTATGCGAATCGAAATTAAATACAGTTCAAGCCAAGGGCCTCACCTAATAGATCTAAGTGCGAATGAACTCAATCAACTTCAACATACTAACGAAGTTTTAGTGAGACAGAACGCCCCTGCAACGAAAAGCCTTCATATAACTGGGAGCGCAGATGAATTGGAACTCTTGGCAGCCGCACTGCTGAATAAAGCGATAGAACTTCGACGTTTAAGAGCTTAAAGTCAATTAGAAATTAAAAGGGTGTCTTTCGTAGGGGCGAACCTTGTGTTCGCCCCGGACGTTCCAGGGCGAACACAAGGTTCGCTCCTACATAATGCCTCGTTGATTGCAGCTCTTATTATAAGTGTTCTCATAATGGATAACTGGGCCAAAATAATTTTTGCAGACAGCCGCTCCATGGTGGAGTTGGATGGACAAAGTGTCGATTTAGTAGTCACCTCGCCTCCCTACTGGCATATTAAAGATTATGGTGTCACCGGACAGGTGGGTTACGGCCAAACCCTGCATGAATATCTGATTGACCTGTACCGCACCTGGGCCGAATGCTTCCGGGTCCTCAAGGAAGGCAGCCGGCTGTGCATCAACATCGGCGACCAGTTCGCCCGGTCCAGCATCTATGGCCGCTACAAAGTAATTCCCCTCCATGCGGAATTTATCAGCCAATGCGAGCTGATCGGCTTCGACTTTCTGGGAGCCGTCATCTGGCAGAAGAAGACCACCATGAACCCCAGCGGCGGCGCGGTGATCATGGGCTCCTACCCTTATCCCCCCAACGGCCTGGTGGAGATCGATTACGAATTCATTTTGATTTTTAAGAAGCCGGGGAAGGGGAGGGCGGTAGCCAAAGAAATCAAAGAAGCCTCGAAATTGACCAAAGAGGAATGGAAGGA
>DYJG01000563.1 GCA_020723225.1 Desulfobacca acetoxidans
GGCGCAATTGGTGGATTTCCTGAAAAAGAACAAGGAAATCACCGTCATCCAGTTCAAAGACCTGACCCAGGTGTCCCGGAAATTCACCATCCCGCTCCTGGAGTACTTCGACACCGCCCGGACCACCGTGCGGGTGGGGGACGCGAGGAGATTGCGGGAAGGGGCGTAGGTCAGGGGTCAGGGGCCAGGGATTAGGGATCAGGGGTTAGGGGTTGGTAAAAGACTCCCCTATTCCCTCGTTCCCAAGCTCAGCTTGGGAACGCTGATTATCCGTCCAAGCTTTGCTTGGACACCTTATCTAAAAAGCCCGGGGGGGGGCGGATCGCCTCCCCGGGCTTTTTTTCGATGCCTTTATTCAGGTTTTTAGAGCCGGACTACATGCCGGGTCCCATCGGTCCCTGGGGTCCCATTGGTCCGCCCTTGGGCTTCTTAGGAGTCCTGGGGGTCTTTTTCAAGACATTCCCCGGTTTGCCGATGGCCGGAAAATCCAGGATCTGGATGTTGTCGAGCTAGGCGAATCCCGGGGTGCCCGTGCCGCCGGTGGCGTCGGTGCCTTCGTCAAAGACGATGATGATGGAGTTGATGGTGCCGGTGGTGGGCATGGCCAGGGCATTGCCGTCCACGTCCGTGGCCTGGGCGGCCGTAAAACTCACTTTGGTCCAATCCGCGTTCACCGCGGTTTGGGTGCCGGCCGCGGCGCCGAAATAAAAAGTGGTGGCCGGGTCCTCCGCCAGGGTCACCTCAAACCGGGGGGACTTGGCGCTGGACCAGCCGTCATTGCGGAAATCGAAGCCGATGACAAACGCGGCGGGGTCAAAGACCAGCCCCGCCGCGCCCATAATCCTGGCCCCGGCCTTGGCATCCACGACGGTCTCGCCGTCCTTGGCCAGGTACAGGGCGTGATTGGATTTACCCCGATCGGGCAGCCCCTGCTGGGCCACCCAGGCCGCGGAGACGATCCCCGCTTCGGTGGGATCGACGATAAAGGGTTTGGCCTTGATGTGAAGCACGCGGGCCGCGAAGACTCCGCCCGCCCCCAGGAGGAACAAGAAACCGAACAACAACGCCCCAATTCGCATCTTTCTCATACTGCAACCTCTCTTTTGTTTGTTAATGATATGATAAAACCACGGCCCCGAAGGAGGGCCGGGCCGGACCTTGGGGACGGGCGGCAGGAAGCTGAACGCTGCCCCCTTTTTATAGTTGTTTAATAGTTAATAAATTAAGCAAGTGATTATCAATCATGCCTTCGCCCTCTTCCCGTGTCAACTATTTAATCAAGCGTCAAGAAAATAGCGCAACTGTCAAATAGATAACAGCGAAAGAAGCCCCTGTTAACCCTTCCCAATCACTTGTTACGGGCTTTTGCGGGCAGGCACGAGGATTTCTGAATGATCCTCCCTGCGCACCGGACCAGAAAAACGAAAGGGCCCGAGCATACCTCGGGCCCCCAGAGGACGAAACGCCTCAGCATTTCGGCAATCCCGCTACCTTGGCCCGGAGGCTTTGCGTCCTACCCTTTCGGATAGTTTGCCCGTTCGATGCCCGGAATGATTCCTACCAGTTTAATATGATGATCGGCATGCCCCTTTGATGGCTTTAATTTGATTAACTCCATAAAACTCGTGACCGGAAGGGTGGACACCCGCCTGTAAAAAAGATAAAATATTTCAAGGGAATAACTGTACAATATGCCGCACATACGCAACTTCAGCATCATCGCCCATATTGACCATGGCAAGTCCACGTTGGCGGACCGGCTTATCCAGTGGACCGGCATGGTGGGGGAGCGCCAGTTCCGAGACCAGTTGCTCGACACCATGGACATCGAGCGGGAGCGGGGCATCACCATCAAGAGCAACACCATCACCCTGCCTTACACCGGGGATGACGGCGAGGAATACGAACTCAACCTGATCGACACCCCCGGGCACGTGGATTTTTCCTACGAGGTCTCCCGGGCCCTGGCCTCCTGCGAAGGCGTGCTGCTCCTGGTGGACGCCTCCCAGGGGGTGGAGGCCCAGACCATGGCCAATCTTTATCTGGCCATGGAGCACGACCTCACCATCATCCCGGTGATCAACAAGATCGACCTCCCCCAGGCGGACGTAGACGGGGTCAAGGACCAGATTG
>DYJG01000564.1 GCA_020723225.1 Desulfobacca acetoxidans
CCTTTCTGAAGTGCAATCTCCTAAATAATCCGCATTAACTCCTCGAGCCTTTTGCCCAGGTCTTTTCTCTGCGCCCTCTGCGTCTCTGCGGTAAATCCTGCCTTTGTTTTCACCGCAGAGACGCAGAGGACGCAGAGAAGGCGCAGAGAGAATTTCGATTAGCTAAACATTGTGCAAAAGCCACTCCTCCTTAATTTTTCCCCAAAGTTAATGTCTAACCAGGTACAAAATGATATTTTTAAGAAGAATGATGGTTCATATTTTCAACTAACTCTTTTTCCCATGGCGGCGGCCGGGGCCGCCGCATAATCTCGGTTACATTGATATTCCGGCGCCGCAGCCGTAAATCCCCTGCGGTTTGGAGGCTGGCGATGCAAAAGACCGTCGGACTTCTGGCCCTCCTGGTTTTGGGCTGGTGCCTTTTGAGTTGCAGCTCGGTCCAGACTTACACCATCAAGGTAAACGGCTACACCGACCCCGGCACGGCGGCGCAGGTGAGACCCGGGGGCTTCTTTTGCGTCATGGAGAACCCTGACGCCCCGAATCCGCTCCTGGACAAGGAAATCAAGGATAAACTCAATAAACTCCTGATGACGCACGGATATCCGGTCATCTCGTATGAGAAGGCCGATTATTACCTCTTCTACAAGTACGGCATGGGTGAGCCTCAAGCTGTCAGCGTCCCCGGGCCGCCTTATTACGGCGGCATCGGCTGGGGGGTGGGCTTTGGCGGCGGCGGCTGGGGCTGGGGCGGCTGGGGCGGCCCGGGCGTTTACGTGGGGGTGCCGTTGGGGGGCTACGCCACCGAAGTCACCCCTCTTTATGACCGCTGGCTCCAACTCACCGTGGTGGACGGCCCCGCCTACCGGGCCGAAAAGATTCCTAAGCCGGTATGGGTGGGGGAGGCCCACAGCCTGGGCGCGTCTACGGACCTGAGGACGGTGCTCAACTTTCTGTTAGTGGCGAATTTTAAGGAGTTCGGCAAGAATACCGGCAAGGCCGTCACTAAGGAAATTACCGCCCAAGACCCCGAGGCCGTCTCCTTGAGCCGTCAGTAGGAGAAGAAGAAGGACTTATCAAGATGATGCATGCAGCAGTACGGGAAGCGATGACTTCTGATGGGGAAAAAATCTAAGACAAAGGGGGGAGTTTATGCGACGTATTATCTTGGCCCTGCTGCTGGTGGCGGTGGTTCTGGGAGTTAATCCAGCTTGGGGCGCGGGCCAACAGACGATTCTCAAGAGCCAGACGGGAGACGGCGCGGTCTTAACCCTGGAAGACGGCAGTGTTTGGGAGGTAGTGCCGGCCCACCGCAGTGAAAGCGCGGAGTGGCGCAAGGGAGACCGCATTGTGATCACAGAGAGCAAGGACTGCCTGTTCAACTCCAATCAAGGGGAATCCGTGGACGCCCGCCAGCTTCAGCCCTCGCGATAAGGTTTTGGACGATGGCCCCTGTTGGTTATAAAAGAAGCCTTACGCAAAGACACAAAGGCGCAAAGCAAGACGCAAGAACCTACTAAAAATCGGGAAATCGGTGGGGCGGCCGTCTCCGGACGCCCGCCCCTTAATTTCGGGAACCTGCCCCGGTCCCGTTAGACCCCCGCGCCGCTGAGCCGTACGGATAGATAACGCCTGCCGGCGATGTCGCCGGGCTGATAGATAATTTCCTCCAGTTTTATCCTGATGGGCTGCTCCGGGCCGGCCGGCGGCAACTTGCCGAGGGCGTCGCGCACGGCCTCGCCAAAGGACAGGTTTTCAGAAGTGCCCACCGCTTCATTCTTCGCCGTCGGCTTATCCTTCTAGAACGTTAGCGGTTTGAGCTTCCCGGCCACCAGGGCGTCCGGGGTAGCTGCAATAGCGGCTTTCGAAGAGGCGGCCGTTGCTGCTGAAATAGCTGGAGCCCCGGCAGCCGCCCCGGCAGATGCTGCCTTTATCGCACCCGGCACAAGCCCCGGTGAGCATGCTGACATCGAAGTTACGGTTATAAGCGAAGTTTCCCTCTTTCGTCCAAATCTCGGATAAGGTCTCTTCCCGGAGGTTGCCCTCGATGAATTTATCCGAATAGATGGACTCGCAGCCCTTGACATTGCCGACGCTGTCGATGCCCACCACCGAGAGGCCCGCCTG
>DYJG01000565.1 GCA_020723225.1 Desulfobacca acetoxidans
AGCCTGGCCGCCCGGCTGGGACCGGTGGCCGCAGCCCTGGTCTTTACCCTGGCGAACATCCTGACCATCGCCGGTCTGGTCTTTGACCTCCTGTTTCCCGCCAATCCCCTGCCTTTGCAAGCCGGATTCATCCTGTTGATTATCCTGGCGGTGTTCAACCAGGAGCTCGTTAAAAGGAAGGACTACCGCCGGGAAGGCGGCATCGATCGGCTTTGCGTCCTCGCCTGGCTCATGCACTGCTCGATGGGGCTGGTATTTACCATCTCCTTGTGGCGCAGATGGTAAAAAATGGATATCATTATCACAGGCGCAACCTGCCGGCAGTGAAGGCGGCGGAACCGTTGTTAATTTTTAGGGGATAAGTTTACTTGAATCTTAGATACCGGCGCACCTGGAGTATCTGGCAGAAGGCGGTGGCCCTGGGCCTTCTCCTTTGTCTGGCGCCGGCCTGTATCGCCAATCCGGCCCAGATTTACATCCCCCTGGCCTATGCCTTCACCGGCCTGTGCATCGCCCTCTTGATCTCCCCCACCCCCACCGCGGCGGTGGTGGGGTTGGTGGGAGGCGGGCTGATCGGCGCAGCGGTCTATAATAATTCCCTCAAAGGCCAGATGACGGAACGGCGAAAACCTGAGGCTGCTTCAGAGAAGTAATGCCGTTTTGCGTTTTGGTTTTTCGTTTTTCGTTAAAAAAATCTATAACTTCGTTGAATTACTCGTAATATTTGTCACCTTTGCAAGTGAAAAATAATATATTCTTATTGCCCATGACACCCAAGGCGGTACCGGCCCCCAGGGGCCTTAAAGATGGAGACGCGGTGGAGGCGACCATTCTGGGGGCCTTGAAGGAAGCCGGCGCGCCGCTATCAGGGGAGGCCCTGGCAGGGCTTTTGGGCCTGAGCCGGGCCGCGGTCTGGAAGCGCATCAACCGCCTCAAGGCCAGCGGGTATGCCATTGAAGGCTCACCCCGGCGGGGCTACCGGCTCCTGGGGCTTCCGGACAAACTCCTGCCCGCCGAGATCATGGAGGGGCTGAAAACCCGTTATCTCCGGGGCCCCATCCATCATTTCGACAGCCTCCCCTCCACCAACGATCTGGCCAAGGAATTGGGAAGCAAAGACGCGGCGGAAGGCTCCCTGGTGGTGGCCGAGCGCCAGACTAAGGGACGGGGCCGCCTGGGCCGGGAGTGGGACTCTCCCCCCGGCCAGGGACTCTATGTCTCTCTCCTGCTGCGGCCGCTGCTGCCGCCCACGGAGATGCCCCAGATCACCCTCACCGCCGCGGTGGCGGTGGTCCGGGCTTTAAGCCGGACGGCCGGATTGGCGCCGGGCATCAAATGGCCCAACGATCTGTTGGTGGACGGCAAAAAGTTGGGGGGCATTCTCACGGAAATGGAGACGGAATCCGACCGCATCCGCCACCTGGTGGTGGGTCTGGGCCTGAACATCAACAACCGGGAGTTCCCCCCGCCGCTTGATCTCACCGCCACTTCCCTGGTTTTGGCGACGGGCTCCTCCTTTAACCGGCGGGAGATTCTTCAGGCCTGGCTGGAGGAATTCGAGGCCCTCTACGATTTGTTTCTCAATCGGGATTTTGCAGCGATTCTCGACGAATGGCGCAGCTACAACGTGACCCTGGGGCAGACGGTGACGGTGCGGCAGGGACCTAAGGAAATTTCTGGTCTGGCTCTGGACGTTGCCGTTGACGGGGCTTTGCTGCTGAAGCAGGGAACGGGGGAGGTCATTCGGGTGACCTCCGGGGAGATTGCCCCCGGCCCCTGAAGGGTTTCAGGGGCCAGGGTTATCGTTAAGTTAACCTTATTTCTTCTTTTTCTTAAGTTCTTCGATTTCGGCCTTCAGATTCTCCACTTCCGACTTATATTTTTCCACCTCGCCTTCGGATACCTTGGGAGATTCAAAGGAAGGGGCCTCTTCTTTTTTGAGGATCTTGTCTTTGGCCTCTTCAAAACCCAGATAGACGGCTAAAGCGCCACCCAAAAGGAGCAACAGGGGGATTGCTCCGGCCAGCAAGCTGAGAAAATCCCGCCACCATAATCCCAGGCCGATTAATCCTAGCGCCACCGCCACTAGTCCGCCGATCAAAGCCGTCATGCCCAACCTCCTT
>DYJG01000566.1 GCA_020723225.1 Desulfobacca acetoxidans
AGGTCCTGGAGGAGTACCCCTTAAGCGCGGTGCAGGTGGACGCGGTCCTGGACCTGGCCGGGGCTCAAAAAAGCGGAGGCTTGATTTCCCTGGGAACCTGCAGCGCGGCCCGGGCGGGGGGGGAATTGCACATCTTTCGCCGCCTGCCGGCTCCTTCCCGGGAAAGCGGCCTGCTACCCTCGGGCCCGGGACGATTCGAGGCCGGGGGTTGGAACTGGCGCTTGGACAGCCGGCCTTATCTCTCTGAGGCCTCCTGGCCCCGGGAAGCGGCCATCGCCTGGATGGATGGGGACCGGGTGCAATTCCCCCTGGAAATCCGCGGCCTGCGGCCGGGGGACCGCTTCCGGCCCGCGGGCGCGGCAGGGGGCAGGAAACTGCAAGATTTCCTGGTGGACGAGAAAATCCCCCGCTGGCTGCGGCCTTATATTCCATTGGTGCTCAGCCGGGGGGAGATTATTTGGGTGGCCGGTCTCAGGCTCGCCGAAGGAGCAAAATTAACCCCGGGGAGCCGCAACTTGCTGGAATTGGAGATCACCCCAGGCAATGCCGTGACCCGGCGCATCTGGGAGATGCTCCAGGGTTTTCAGCGGTAGCACAGGCTTTCCAGCCTGTGCGGATTACCAGGGCGGGCGAGACGCCCGCCCTACTCGCTCTTCATGGTTTATGGGTGAACCGTCTCTAAGAATGAAAAAATCTCCGGTTTTACTCCTCATCAATCCCTGGATCTACGATTTCGCGGCCCACGACTTTTTTGCCCGGCCCCTGGGCCTGTTGTACCTGGCCTCTTTTCTTGCTGAACAAGGTTTTGAAGTCCGGCTCCTGGATTGCCTGGACACCCCCCATGCGCGTTCCGGGACTTTCGGGACCGGCAGATACCCCAAGGAGATTCTGCCCACACCCCAGGCGCTCCAGGGCATCCCCCGGCGTTACGGCCGCTACGGCATTACCGAGGCCGATTTCCGGGCGCGGCTGGCGGCAACTCCCCGGCCGGATGCCATCCTGGTCACCTCCCTAATGACTTACTGGTATCCGGGCGTGCAGGCCGCCATCAGCCTGGCCCGGGAACAATTCCCCGGAACTCCCGTAATCCTGGGAGGAATCTACGCCACCCTCTGCCCGGAACACGCGGGCAAGCACAGAGGGGCCGATTTTTTGGCAACCGGCCCCGGCGAGGAGTCCATCCTCTCTAATCTGGCGGCCGCGGGCCTTCCCGTCCCGGCCTATGCGGAAACTTTAGATTTGGACTCCCTCCCTTACCCCGCCCTGCACCTTCTCTCCCACCTTTCTTATCTGCCCCTCCTCACCTCCCGGGGCTGCCCCCTGGACTGCCTCTATTGCGCCTCCCGCCTGCTCCAACCCAATTACCGGCGCCGCCGGCCCCCGGCGGTGGCGGAGGAAATTTGGTATTGGCAGGAGCGCCTGGGCCTCCAGGACGTGGCTTTTTACGACGACGCCCTGCTGCTGGACCCGGAAAATCACTTGCTGGTCATCCTGGAGGAACTGGAAAGGCGGGGCCTATCCTGCCGCTTCCACACCCCCAACGGCCTCCATACCCGCTTAATCACCCCGGAGGTGGCCCGCCGGCTGCGGCGGGCCGGATTCGCCACCCTGCGCCTGGGGGTGGAAACCACCGGTTTAGGTCCGGAGCGCCTGGATCATAAACTCCAGGCCGGGGAACTGGAGGAAGCCTTGGCCAATCTCCGGGAAGCAGGATTTCGGCGGGAAGAAATCGGCGTCTACCTCCTCATCGGCCTGCCCGGCCAGGATGAGGAAGAAGTGATCAACTCCATCCGCCGGGTTAAAGAACTGGGAGGCGCCCCGGTCCTGGCCCAATACTCCCCCATCCCCGGCACCGCGCTCTGGCCCCAGGCCGTAGCCGTTAGTCGTTACGACCTGGAGAGCGATCCCCTGTTCCACAACAATTCCCTTTTCCCCTGCTGGCCCCGGTTTTCCTGGGAGCGCTACAGCCGGTTGAAACGTTTGGTGAAGGATTAGAAGTGTGGTAAGGTAGAGAGACTTTTTTGGGTGTTAGGTCTTCGGTATTTGCAAGTATTAAGGCCAGAAAATTGGAAATCTAAAGTAGGGGAGCGCTTTGGTAAAAATG
>DYJG01000567.1 GCA_020723225.1 Desulfobacca acetoxidans
ATGTAGCGAACCTTGTGTTCGCCCAACGTCCCGGGGCGAACACAAGGTTCGCCCCTACGAAAACCTCTGATTAATAATGACTAGGCGTAAGACCTATCAAGCCGGAGCTGGCGAAAGAGCGAATCACGAAAAACGCAAAACGAAAAACGAAAAACGGGGTTTTAAAATGGCGATCTTCGACCAAGACGCGGAACTGATGAACCGCCGGGACCTGGCGCAGTTGCAGTTGGAGCGCCTCCAGGCCACCCTCCACCGGGTGTATAAAAACGTCAAGTTCTATAAAAAGAAGTTCGACGAGGTCAGGTTTTTGCCGGAGGATTGCCAGTCCCTGGAGGATTTGTCCCGCCTCCCCTTCACCACCCGCCGGGACCTGGCCGAGAGCTATCCCTATGAAATGTTCGCGGTGCCCTTGCGGGAGGTGGTGCGCATCCACTCCTCCACCGGCAGCCCCGGCGCGCCCATCGTCATGGGCTACACCGCCCGGGACTTGCGCAACTGGGCGAAACTCGCGGCCCGGGTCCTCACCGCCGCGGGGGTGGACCGGGACGACGTGGTGCAGGTGACCTTGAGCTACGGCCTGCTCACCAGCGCCTTCGGCCTCCATTACGGCGTAGAGCTCCTGGGCGCTTCGGTGATCCCCACCGGCCCCGGCGGCACCGCCCGGCAGGTGGGGATCATGCGGGACTACCGCACCACCGTGCTGGTGTCCACCCCCTCCTACGCCCAGGTGCTGGCGGACCAGATGGAGGCCCAGGGGGTTGACGCCAAAAATATGCACCTGAAGCTGGCCCTGCTCGCGGGTGAGCCTTGGACCGAAGAGCAGCGCCGGGAAATCGAATCCCGGCTCTACCTCACCGCCCTGGACCACTACGCCCTGTCCGAAGCCATGGGTCCGGGGGTGGCCGGGGAGTGTGAACACCGCCGGGGCATGCATCTCCAGGAGGACCACTTCCTGCCGGAGATCATCGACCCCAAAAGCGGCGCGATCCTGCCTGCGGGGGAACTGGGGGAGTTGGTCCTCACCACCATCACCAAGGAGGCCGTGCCCCTGGTGCGTTTCCGCACCGGCGACCTCTGCCGCCTGCATTACGAACCCTGCCCCTGCGGCCGCACCCTGGCCCGCATCAGCCGCATCCAGGGCCGATCCGACGCGGTGGTCATCGTCAAAGGCATCAACATCTTCCCGGGCCGGGTGGGGCAGATCCTGGCCGGTATCTTGGGAGACGAGCCCTTGTACCAACTGGTCATCGGCCGGGAAGGCCACCTGGACTACCTGGAGGTGAAGATCGAGGTGCGGGAAGGTCTCTTCTTCGACAAAATGACCCAGCAGCGGGAATTCCTCCTGCAACTCACCCGCAAACTCGCCGAAGCCATCGGCGTCCAACCCCGGGTCAAACTGGTGGAGCCACATTCCATCAGTAGGGACCGGGAGACCTCGCCTTTGGTGATTGATTTGCGAACGTGAGGATTTCATGGCAAAAGTTTCAAGTTGAGACCTTTGCATAAGTCTTCCCACCTGTCATTCTGAGGGAGCGGAGCGACCGAAGAATCTCGTTATTGACGGCAAGGCTTCTTAAAAGTGGCCAGTGGCCAGTGGCCAGTGGTCAGTGGCCAGTATAAACCACGGGATGCAGGGGACTTACTCCCTCTCCCCCCGCCCTGGAGAGTACCCTTCTCCCCTACCGCGAACTGGCGGGGGGAGTGGGGCGGGACCCGCACAGGCGAGACGCCTGTGCCACCAGGTAATAAAACTTTTCAAGACAGCTTCGTCTGAAAATTGAGTTCACAACCCCGGGCTTGGATACCAGAGGAAGTTCAGAAACCCGTGCATCTGATTAAAATCCTCAGCCTCATTTTCCTCCTCCTCCCGCTAACCGCGTCCTGCCACCGCCTCCCCCTGCCCGCGGCCGCCGTCGCCCCATCCTGGGGCGTACAAAAGACCTTTGACTATCAAGGCATCAAAATCAACTACTACGAAGCGGGCCAGGGACGGCCCCTCATCCTCCTCCACGGCTTCGGGGCCTGCGCCTATACCTGGCGGCATCTTGCCCCGGCCCTGGCCGGGACGCGGCGGGTCTTCGCCATCGATCTTAAAGGCCAC
>DYJG01000568.1 GCA_020723225.1 Desulfobacca acetoxidans
TCTCATCATCTTTCTCTTTCTCATGGAAGCGGACCGAAGGGGAAAGGGCTGGGCCCTGTGGGCCTGGCTGCCCTTGTATGTGATCTGGCTCAACCTGCACGGCGGCTTTTTGTTGGGCCTGGGCCTGTTGGCGGTTTATTGCGGCCAGCAGTTTTTCCTGACCTTCCTGGCGGAAAAAAGCTTTCTCCACTCCCTCAAGGCGGTGAAACGTCCGATCTGGTTTTTCCTGGCCACGGGTTTATTAACCCTGGCCAATCCCTACGGAACCGATTATATCCCTTATATCTGGCACGCGGTGACCCTGGACCGCACGCCCTTCATTCCCGAATGGCGGCCCCTGTGGCAGGTATCCTGGCCCGCGCTGTGGCTGTGGCTCTGCTCCCTGGCCGTAGTCCTTTACGCCGCCGGGAAAAAAGGCCTGGGGCAAGAGCCGGGGCTGTTCATCATCGCGGCCACCGCCTGGTTTGCCTTGTGGCATTACCGGCATTTATCGATCTTTGGCGTGGCCTGGATGTGCTATGCGCCTCTCTATTTGGAAAATACTCCGTTAGGTGATTTAATTAATAAATTTTGGCGGGAAAATTCCAGATTAGTGGCGGCGGTTTTTGTTATTATCGGCCTGGCGGGAACCTTCTATGCGGTACGAAACCAGTTCTGGCAAATCCGCATACCCATCACCGCCGAGGAAGGCAAGGAAGGAGTGCCGGTCTATCCGGCGGGAGTCGTCGGCTACCTCAAGGACCGGAAGTTCTCCGGCAATCTCATGGTTCCTTTCAGCACCGGGGCTTACGTCTCCTGGCACTTATATCCGGAAGTGAAGGTGAGCCTGGACAGCAGGTTCGAGGTGGCCTACCCCGTCGAAACCGTGGCTGAAAGCCAACGGTTTTATGGTGCGGCAGAAGGCTGGCGGGAAACCCTGGGGAAATACCGGACCGACGCGGTCTTAATTCCCCGGGGCAGCAATCTGGACCGGGCTATGGCCGAAAATACCGGGGGCATGGGCCAAAGGGCCTCATTGCCGTGGGTTTGCGTCTATGTTGATGACGGTTTTTCCCTGTATCTCCGGTCAGATTTGGCAGAGAAATTTCCATCGGTTGACCGGCGGGGAAAACCCATTCCGGCCCGGTTTCCTTGAGATCCGATAGTTGAACGATCAATAACCGAGCAGGCGAGACGCCTGCTCCACGTTTTGTTTTTTTACTGAAAACTGAAAACTGGAAACCGAAGACCGGAGACCGAAGACCCACCCATGCATGATTCAATAATTAAACAAATCGCCGCCATCGCCGGCCCGGAGCACGTGCTCACTGCGTCCGAAGACCGTTGGTGCTATGCCTTCGATGCCACCGAACTGGCGCGTCTTCCTGACCTGGTGGTATTTCCTGGGTCTGCTGAAGAAATCTCCCAAATCTTAATACTGGCCAATGAGCACCGCTTCCCCGTCACCCCCCGGGGCGCAGGCACGGGGCGGAGCGGCGGGTCCGTGCCCATCGAGGGCGGGGTGGTGCTGGTGCTGACCCGGTTGAACCGCATCCTGGAGATCAACGCCAAAGACCTGGTGGCGGTGGTGGAGCCGGGGGTGATCCTGGGGAAGCTCAAGGCCGCGGTGGAGGAACAGGGCCTCTATTATCCCCCGGACCCGGCCAGCGCCGAGTTCTGCACCATCGGCGGCAACGTGGCGGAGTGCGCCGGCGGCCCGGTGGCCGTGCAGTACGGGGTCACCCGGGATTATGTTTTAGGGCTGGAGGTGGTGCTGCCCACCGGGGAAATCATGGAGACCGGCACCCGCACCATGAAAGGGGTGGTGGGGTATGATCTCACCCGCCTCTTTCTGGGTTCCGAGGGCACCCTGGGGGTGATCACCAGAATTATCCTCCGCCTGGTGGCCAAACCTAAGGCGAAGCGCACCCTGGCCGCGGCCTTCGGCACGATAAACGCCGCGGCCGAGGCGGTGAGCCGCATCCTCGCCTCGGGTCTCGCTCCCACCGCCCTGGAGTTCATGGACCACGTCACCTTGGGCTGCGTCCGGGAGACGCTGCCGTTCGCCGTGCCGAAGTCAGCCGCGGCCCTGCTGCTTCTAGCCGTGGACGGCCACCCCCG
>DYJG01000569.1 GCA_020723225.1 Desulfobacca acetoxidans
GAAGGTATTACCCCTCAAAAATAAGGCCGTGGCTGGCTTAAAGCCACGGCCCAGTCAAGGCGGCCCGGGGCCCGGGAAAACCCGGGGCCCCGGAGACGCTCAAAGGTTAGCAAAGTTGCTTGTAAGGCTCGGTCTCAAACTTCCACTCGTTGGTCTTCATATCGTAAGAAGAAATGGTGAAGACCTTCCACTTGCTGTCGTCGATGGACAGGAAGTCGGAGCGGTAGTAGTAACCGGGGTAACGGGTCTCTTCCCGGAAGTGGATGTGACGCAGGTGGGCCTCACCGGCCAGGATGCGGTGATACTGTTCCCAGGCCCGCATCAGTTCGTGCAGGTCGCGGGCGGCCAACCGGGTGGCGTCTTCCTTCAGCAGGGTGAGCCGCTTCAGGCCTTCTTCCAACATGATTTTGTTGGTCATGTACATGGGGGTGACACCGGCCACGTACTCGTCCATCAGCTTCTGCAAGCGGGTCTGGACCTGCTTGGGCAGCAGATAGTTGGGGTTGATCTCCGGAGCGGAGGTGTAGTCCTTGTATTTCTCGTAGATCTCGAAGGGCAGGTAGATCTGCTCGATCACTTCGTCGATATTCTGCGCGGCCTCGAGTTTGTCGGCCTTGTGGTCCAGGATGAAGGCGATGGCGCCCTTGGCGGCCATGCGGCCCTCAGCGTGGGACCCGGAGGAGAACTTGTGCCCGGAGGCGCCGACGCCGTCACCCGCGGTGAACAGGCCTTCGACGGTGGTCATGCGGTCGTAGCCCCAGAACCAGCTATCGGGGGCGCCCAGGTAACCCTTGGAGGGACCGGAGACCCACAGACCGGCGCAGCCGGCATGGGAACCGAGCAGATAGGGCTCGGAGGGGATGATTTCCGACGGCACCTTATCGGGTTCCATGTTGAAGGAAGCCCACAGGGACGCAGCGGAGATGGACATATCCAGGAAGTCTTCCCAAGCTTCCGCTTCAAGATGCTTCAGCTCTTTCTTGGAGAGGACCTGGGCCAGGGCCTGCATGGCCTTGTCGGTGTGCATCATGATGGGGCCGCGGCCTGCGCGCATTTCCATCATGGCGGCATGGTTCCGCAGGCAGGTGCCGGGGGCGTCGGCGTAGCCGGGATATTCCTCTTTGACCTTATCCCAGTTTTTGGCCATGTAGTCTTCGCCATAGGCGTTGGTGGCCTGGGCTTTGAAGAACAGGAACCAGGCGCCGACCGGGCCGTAACCGTCCTTA
Source organism: Desulfobacca acetoxidans (assembly GCA_020723225.1). GTDB lineage: Bacteria > Desulfobacterota > Desulfobaccia > Desulfobaccales > 0-14-0-80-60-11 > SURF-52. The sequence continues at coordinate 1,227 of DYJG01000569.1, forward strand.
AAGCGGGCGGGGACGAAACGGTTTTCCATGAGAACCATCTTGGCGCCGACTTCGGCGGGCATGGCATAGGTGGAGCCGGCATTCCAGACGGGGTACCAGGCACGGCCCTGGCCTTCGCCCACGGACCGGGGCCGGAAGACGTTAACCACGCCGCCGCAGGCCACGATCATGGCTTTGCATTTGAAGACGTAGGTCTTGTGCTCACGGACGCTGAAACCCACCGCGCCGCACACCCGGTTGCTGTTGTTCTTGTCGGTCAACAGCTTGACGATGAAGACGCGCTCGTAGATGTTTTCCATCCCCAGGGCGTTCTTGGCGGCTTCGGCCACGATCACCTTGTAGGACTCACCGTTGATCATGCACTGCCAACGGCCGGAGCGGCAGCATTTGCCGCCGTCTTTCAGCAGGGGCAGACCTTCGTCTCTGGCCACCTGGCCGTCCACGGTGTGGTTTTCGGCGTCTTTCTGCCAGATGGGGAGGCCCCAATCCTGGAAGTCATGGACGGACTGGTCGACGTGGCAGCCCAGGGAGTGGACCAAATCTTCCCGGATGATGCCCATCAAGTCGGTGCGGACCATGTTGACGTAGTCGGCGACCTTGTTTTCGGCGCCCACGTAGGTGTTGATGGCGGACAGACCCATGGCGACGGCGCCGGAACGATCCAGGGCGGCTTTGTCAACCAGGGTGACTTTCAGGCCAAGACCTTTGGCATAAGCCATAGCTTCAACTGCGGAGCCGGTGCAGGCCATGCCGCCGCCCACCAGCAGCAGGTCGGTTTCAATGGTTTCTACCGGCGGTTTCGCACAAAAAGACCATTTACAGAATTCTCTTTCCAGAGCCATATCTCATTAACCTCCTTGAATTTTCGCTGCT
>DYJG01000570.1 GCA_020723225.1 Desulfobacca acetoxidans
GAGAGAGCAGGGGGTTAAGTTCGAAAAAGCCCCGGCCGCAAAGTAAGCGGGGAACCGCCGTATAAAGGGGCCAGGGTCATCCTGGTCCCTTATTAATACGCTTTTGGGCGGGCAGCAAGCCGTCTTCCATTTCTTGATATTTTGCGTCTTGCTTTGGGCCTTTGCGTCTTTGCGTGAGGCCTTTTTTCCCAGGAAAGAGAAACGCCCCCTCACTCCCCGATAATCTTCACCAGCACCCGTTTCCGCCGGCCGCCGTCAAACTCTCCGTAGAAGATCTGCTCCCAGGGGCCGAAGTCCAGCTTGCCCTGGGTGATTGCCACCACCACCTCCCGGCCCATGATCTGCCTTTTTAAATGGGCGTCGGCGTTGTCTTCCCCCACGTTATGGCGGTATTGGGAAACGGGCGCGTGGGGCGCCAGCCGCTCCAGCCAAACCTCGTAGTCGTGGTGCAGGCCGGATTCATCATCGTTGATGAAGACGGAGGCGGTGATGTGCATGGCGTTGCAAAGCACCAATCCTTCTCGGATACCGCTTTCCTTGAGACACTGCTCCACCTGGGGGGTGATGTTGATGAAGGCCCGGCGGCCGGGGACCTGGAACCAGAGTTCCTGGCGATAGCTTTTCATTGACTGATCTCCATGAGTTAATAATGCCAGGCATGATCTTTGCTGTATTAAATTGATTGCCAATGCCTGGATAGATAGGCTAAATTATTCCGGCGTCAGCCACAAGTCATCTTTTCCCCTGGAAGGCGGCGATGGATTCCGGCGAAAGCAGTGTCTTTTCCAAAGACAAAGGCAAATCCGGGGATGGGGCACCCTCCCGCATCCTCGATTTTCCTTTCAGTCTCAGCGAAATCGCGGCCACTGCCGAAGAAGACCAGGCCCTGGGATACGCTCCCCTGCCCTTCGGACAACTGCCGGAGGATCGCGCCGCGGCTTTTGACATCTATCTAAAGATCAAACTCAAGAGCGCCCTTAAGCCTCGCTTCATTCTTTGTTGCCCCCAAGGACAGATCTTTCCCCCGGAGTGGCGCCAAAAATTGCAGCAGGTGAAAATCTCCACCGTCTATTTTCCCGTCGCGGAGGTAAACGCGGTGCTCGGCCACCTGGAACGCCGCCTGGAGGAGGATCTGGAATCCCCCGGGCGCAGTGTTCTGGAGAAGGCTATTCTCAACTATGAGGTGTTGGAAGTTTGGACCAGGAATTTCTTTTCTTCTACCCAAGACCGGGCCGATGAGCAGTTGGATTTATCCCTGAAATGTATCGACGGCTTGCTGCATCTCCTCGGCCAGGAGAAAGTCCAGCGGGGATTTATCTTCGATATCCGCCGCCACGACCGGGACCGCTACACCCATAGCCTCAATGTCTGCCTGCTGGGTCTGGCCTTTGTCTCCCACCTTCATTGGCATTTGGATAAAGCCAGGGCTTTCGGCCTGGGGGCCCTGCTGCACGACATCGGCCTCACCCAGGTTCCGGCGGAGCTGTTGGCCAAAAAAGGAGCCTTGACCGCGGAGGAACGGGAACTGGTGGAAAAGCATCCCTCCCGGGGCTACCGCCTTCTGAAAAATTTCGGCGGCATCAGTAATGATGCCCTGATGATGGTGTTGCAGCACCATGAAAACGGCGACGGCTCCGGTTACCCCCAGAAAATGCTACTGGCCGACATCCATCCCTGGGCCCGCATCCTGCGCATTGTGGATTCTTTTGAGGCCATGACCGAGGATCGCCCCTGGCGGCTGGCCAGCCCGCCCCGGGAGACTCTACAGGCCATGTGCGACGACTGGCACAAGAGCCAGATCTATGACCCTCTCTATTTGAAGGCCTTTATCAAGTTCCTGGGGACCTTGTAATACAGTTTTTAGGTAAAAGAAATTTATTATCAATAAATTACACTGCTTCTGTTAGATCTGCAGATAGTCTCTTGAGCAATTAACGGTAGGCCGGATCGGAAGGATTACTGCTTAAAGAGATGGGAAATATTTCTCCGGGACCGTCAGACCGTTATGGCCTGATGATCCCGGCGGCTTGAGAGACTTGGAATTATTTCTTATCCCCTTTGCCGGTTTCCGTTTCCACAAAGGGGCGGATACACGCGG
>DYJG01000571.1 GCA_020723225.1 Desulfobacca acetoxidans
CTTCTTCATCATCGCCGCGCTCTGCGGCGCGGGGGTGCCGGGCATGGCCTCCTTCTGGGCGGAACTGCTGGTCTTCATCGCCACCGTCAAGGTCTTCCCGGTGCAGGGCCTGCTGGCCATCGCCGCGTTGGTTGTCGGCGCGCTCTTTGCCCTGCGGGTCGTGCAAACCACCTTTTTCAACGAACCGAATCCCAAGTTTACGCACTTTGAGGACGTCAGCCCCTTTCTGGGCCTGCCCCGGATGATGCTCATCGCCACCCTGATCTTTTTCGGGATCTTTCCCCAGACCATGGTGGGCATGATCAAATCCGCGGTGGTCCCCTTCCTCCAGGGAATGTAAAAGATGAACGTGATGCTCTTCGGACCGGAACTCTACTTTTTAGGCGCAGCCCTGGTCTTCTTTCTCCTCACCCTGAAAAAACGGGTTGAGCCTAAGACGGATTACCAAATCGCCCTGGCCATCGGGGTGGGGGGCCTGGTGGTCACCGTCCTCTGCCTTTGCCAGCAAGGGGAGATGTTCTTCAAGGCCTACCGGGTGGACCTCTTCAGCCAGATCTTCAAATTCGCCCTGGCCCTGGCCTTCTTCTTCGTGCTCACCATCTCCCACAACCTGGCCCACATCGAGGAACGCTACCACGCGGAATTTTATCTCTTCCTCACCACCACCACCATCGGCATGATGATGCTGGTCAGCTCCGTGGAGCTCCTCACCATCTACGTCTCCCTGGAGCTGTCGTCCTACTCCCTTTACATCCTGGTGCCCCTGCGCCGGGGCGACGGCATCGACGTGGAAGCGGGCATCAAATACCTCCTCATCGGCGCGGTCTCCTCGGGCGTCATGCTCTTCGGTTTGAGCTACCTCTTCGGGGCCACCCACAGCACTTACCTGGTGGACATCCTGCCGAAGCTGCCCCAACTCGTCTCCAGCCCCATCGGCTTGTTCGGTCTGCTCCTGGCCCTGGCGGGCTTCTTCTTCAAGTTATCCGTCTTCCCCTTCCACTTCTGGGCGCCCGACGTCTACCAGGGTGCGGCCAATCAGGTGACCACCTTCATCGCCACCGCGTCCAAGGCCGCGGCGGTGGCCCTTTTACTCCGCATGGTGGCTCTCGGCGCCGGCTATGGCTACGGTTTCGCCCAGGCCCTGGTCATCCTCTCCATCATCTCCATGACCCTGGGGAACCTGGTGGCCATTATCCAGCGGGATTTCAAACGCCTGCTGGCCTACTCCTCCATCGCCCACGCGGGCTACTTCTTGATGGGCATCCTCACCATGAAGGAGGCGGGCTACATCGCTTCCGTTTACTACGCCCTGGCCTACCTGGTGATGAACTTCACCGTCTTCATGGTCATCTCGGAAGTGGCCAAAGACGGCCGGGACCTGAAGATCCAGGAACTGGCGGGTTTATACCGGCGCAGCCCCCTGCTCAGCTTAAGCCTCATCGTCGGCCTATTTGCGCTCGCCGGGGTGCCGCCCTCCATCGGCTTCACCGGCAAACTGCTGCTCTTTACCTCCGCCATGAACCAGGGCTATTTCTGGCTGGTGTTGATCGGCGCGGTGAACGGCACCATCTCGCTCTACTACTATCTCCGGGTCATCTATTGCTCCTATTTCACCGATGATCCCAACCTGGGGCCGGTGGCCATCTCCACGCCCATGCGGATGCTGAATTACGCCCTCATTGTCATCGTCCTGGGCTTCGGCGTCTTCCCGGACCGCATCGTGGAACTGGCGAAGGCGGCGGTGAAAACTGTGCTTTAGAGACAGTTTTCGGTTTTCGGTTTTCGGTTAAAGACAAAGCCCCCTTCAGAACGAAGGGGGCTTTTTTATGAATAATTCTATCCTTTACTTATTTACCCGATATAAGCTATTCTCCTGTAGGGCCATTTATTAAATCTATTCTTATACTTATTGTAATATATTCCAAAATAGGGGTAGTGCTCCTGGATAAATGTCTTCTTGTTATATCCCTTCATAGTTTGAAGCCATCTGTATATATCTATAATGAATTGACCAAGATGGAAGAATATAATTCGTGGTTCTGCGGCTCCATATAAGACTTCATAACTAATAATATTCAGTTGC
>DYJG01000572.1 GCA_020723225.1 Desulfobacca acetoxidans
CGTTTGCCGGTGTGGCGGACAGGGGCGGCACGCCTTTCTCCGGGGCCGGGGGGGCTGCCGGAGCCGGAACAGGGACGGGCACGGCGGGGACCGTCTTGGGTGCGACAGCCTTGGGGCCGGCCGGCACGGGAACAGAGGGAGGTGGCGGACTGCCGGAGATAAAGAGCCAGGGGAGCAAGGCGATGAGCAAACCGGCCCCTGCGAGCAGGCCCCAAACCCAGGGATTCTTCCAAGGAGAAGCCTGGGCCGGAGTAGGTGGGGACCCGGAGGCAGTTTCCGCCGCGGCCGGTTTCACCAGAGACCAATGGCATTCATGGCAGAATTCCTGCCGGGCGCTGACCCGGGCGCCGCAATGGGGGCAAAAGGCCCGGTCGTATTCCGGCAACTTCAAACTGGCCCCGCAAGACCGGCAGAAAAGGGCGTTTTCCTCAGCAGGCTCCTGGCAATAGGGACATTCCGGCATATGCATTCTAACTTAATAAAAATTATAGTTATTTTCAATATATCTTTTTCTGGCTTTAACTTCAAGGATGGATTAGCCGCAGAGCGGCGTCTCCCCTCCCCTGCTTCTAAAAGATGGGGGAAAAGGGCCCTTTTCCCTCATCAAAAAAGGGCCGCTGGCGCGGCCCTTTATTAAGTCAAGGATTTCCAACGAACCTTAGGGAACGACCTGGATGGGACGCATCATCTCGTTGTCTTCGTGGTCCAGGATGTGGCAGTGCCAGACGTACAGGCCGGGGATATCGAATCTGGCCTTGAGCCTGGTGACCGTGCCCGGATAAGAGATAACGGTGTCCTTGGTCCCCCTTTCCCAGGATTCCCGGGGCGCCGGCGGCCCGGCCAGCGTCGCGGGAGCGACGGCAACCCCTTCGGCGTCGGTCACCAGAGGCTGGCGGTTGACCACCTCGAACTGCACCTGGTGCAAGTGGATGGGATGGGCGTCAGCGGTGAAGTTATAGAGCTCCCAGAGCTCCGTGGTATTGAGTTTCGGCTTCTCGGTGATGGGCTCGGCGAACATCTTCCCCACCGGGTTCCTATCCCGGTCCAGAATGCCCAGGAGAGCGGTCCGGGGACCCACCCCGGGAAGGATGTCGGAATCGAATTCGTTCAAGGAAACCCTCCTGATTCTGTTGACCGGTCCCAAATTATCAAACCTGGGGAGGGCCAGCCTGCCGGGCGGCGTGGAGGTATCGGGGGCGGTAGCGGCCACCACCTTGAACTTCATCACCTGACCGGTGGTGCCTGGGTCGGAGATGGGAAAATCCACGCCCGGGACGCCCCCGCCGAATGGTTCATCCGGCCCCAGGTTGGCCAGATAGAGTTCGGTGCCCACCGGGAAGCTTCTGAAGTCGATGATGACGTCGGCCCGTTCCGCCAGGCCGATGAGGAGCTGGTTCTCACCCTGGTACCTGGGCCGGACCACTCGGGGCAGGAAACCGCCATCCGCGCCGATCTGCCAAATAGTTAGGGCCGGCTGGGCAGTGGCGTCACTTTGGCCGGGATCGGCGGCCACCAGTTTCAGGATGAGGAACCGGGAATTGCACCCATTAAGGAAGCGGAAGCGGTACCGGTGCCGCTCCACCTCCATCACCGGCCAGGTCTTGCCGTTCACCACCATGGTGTTGCCGAAAAACTCGGGATTATGAATGGGGGCCATATCGCTGAAGGGGATGAAGGGACCCTCAAATTCGTCGAAGAAGGCCCGGCTGTCCGGGAAGAACAGGGAGCCGTCCATGTTAAAGGAACGGTCCTGGACGACCAGGGGAACTTCATACTTTCCTTCAGGAAGCACCCCGGGGGGGAGGTCGGAAATGCCGCCCCGCAGGAGGTAAAAACCCGCAGGGCCGGCATAGACGTTCACTCGCGTCATACCCACCGCATGGTCATGAAACCAGAGGGTGGCGGCCCGCTGGGTGTTGGGATACTGATAGACCGCAGTGCCGGGCTCGGTATTGCGGCGGTCGAACTGATCATAGTTGGTGCCCTTGGTGGTGGCATCCCCGAGATTGTTGGCCGCGGGCAGCCACCAGGGCTGGGGGAAACCGTCGCTTTCCTCGCCCACGTGGGCTCCATGCAGAT
>DYJG01000573.1 GCA_020723225.1 Desulfobacca acetoxidans
GAGCCGCCGATGATGGTGATGGGCACCAGCCAGAAATGGAACCAGAGTCCGAAGGCCAGGGTGAAATTGCTGCGTGTCCGGGGCATGGGCTTATCATTACCTGGAAATGGCGGACGCGTCAAGAGCCGGGGCCAGGGGCCAGGGGCAGGGGCCGGGGGCAGGGGTCAGGGGGCAGGGGGCAGTGGTCTGTGATCAGTAAGCAGTGGTCAGTGATCAACCTAAAACACCACCTTATTGGAGTAGCAGGAATACGCGGGGATGCGGTTAAAGGCCCTTATCCTGTAGGTAAAAGCGGAGTTCCCCCGGGGAGTGGCGTCGGTGAAGGACGTCCGGTTGCGGCCCAAGGTGGCGATGGGGACGAACGGGCCTTTGCCGACGCGGCGTTCCACCACGTAGCCGTCTTCGCCGGTGGCGTTATCGGTCCAAGTGAGGGTCAGGCCGCCCCGACTGGAATCCCGCCGATCGATGGCAAGACCCGTCGGCGCCAGGAGTGATGAAACCGCCTTAAACGCATTGATTCGCTTGGAGGTTGCAACCAGCCCCCGGAGAGAGGGAAGGGTGTCGCCATACTTAAGTATGGTGCCCCGTATCTGTTCACCGGTGAAATGGGGATACTGGGCCGCCAGCAGTCCCGCCAGGCCGGTGACGAAGGCCGTGGACATGGAGGTGCCCGACAGGTTGCCATAATAATCAAGAGCCCATCCATTCGGGTGAGTCGGTCCGGTGCTCCATATATTATCAGCCGGGGCGGCAACCTGAATCCAGCGCCGGCCGTAATTGCTGAACTCCGCCAACCGGTCAGTTGCATCGGTCCCGGCCACGGAAATGACATTCGGCAGATCAAGGCCCGAAGGATACATGCGCGTTTTTAAACCATCATTGCCCGCAGCCGAGATGGCCAGCATCCCGGCGCGGCCCGCGGCCGCCACGGCATCATATAAGACGTTCGAAAAAGCTGGACCTGCAAAACTCATGTTGATGGCTTTTATATCTACCCCCTGCTCCTGTTTCAGCGCCAGCAGATAATCGATGGCCGCGGCCACCCAGTCCCAGGCGACAAAGCCATCATCCGCCACGGCTTTCGCGTTCAGCAGTCTGGCCCGCCACATAACCCCCGCGACCCCCAGGCCGTTGTTGCCCACCGCGCCGATGATCCCGGCCACATGCGTGCCGTGTCCATAGTCGTCATCCGTGGTGTTGGAATCGGAAAAGTTACGGGACAGGGACTCCTCGAGATTGTCCCGGAGATCGGGATGGGCCGGATCGATTCCCGAATCCAGCACCGCAATGACCACCTCCGGGCTTCCCTGGGTGATATCCCAGGCGCTGGGCGCGGAGATCATGTTCAATCCCCATTGCCGGTCGAACATGGGATCGTTGGGAATGGCCGGAACAGGGGAGATGGAAAAGACATAATTCGGCTCGGCGTATTCCACGTCCGGGTCCTGCATGAATAGCCGGATCGCGTCTTTCACCTCCAGCCCCGGAGGCAGCTTGACATGCTCAACGTCCAGGCAGGAAAGTCTTTTCAGGACAGTGGAGGCCGCAGCCGGATAAACCTTGAGCGACTGCGTGGTAATGCCGCCGGACTTGAATTTTACCAGTAGTTCCCCTTCCCGATATTGACCGCTCTCCGCCGTGGACAAGATGGCTGCCAAATCCCTGGACCGTAAGCTAGTATCTTCAGGTGCGGCAAGGTTTGAGCTGCAACAGATAAATAGGAAGGAAACAACAAATGCCAGGTACTTCCGTGAATTGATGAGTCTCATGAAAAATATTACCTACTGCTTATTTTTTTTCGGTTTTCTGTTTTTTCCTATCAATTCATTATTCTTGATTCCTTTCTACTGATCATTCGTCACTTATCACTTATCACTTATCACTTATTACTTATTACTTATTGCTTATCACTGGCCTCTAACCTAACCCCAGGCCCCTGCTCCCCAATCAATCCCCGGCCAACGGCAGGCGCACCGTAAAAGTCGTGCCCCCCTGGGACCGGCTGTCCATGTCGATCCGGCCTCGGTGCCGCTGGGTGATCATGTGCACCTTGGTGAGGCCCATGCCCGCGCCCGTCA
>DYJG01000574.1 GCA_020723225.1 Desulfobacca acetoxidans
CGCAGAGAGCGCAGAGATTACTAATGCGCAATTATTTATGTCGCCATGGATAATAGCGCTGGTAACCGTGAGAATTCAATCCAACTTGAAAGGCGTTGGGGTAAAGGTCAATATGAAGACCAGGATGGTAATGACTCCCAGGATCTTCCGCCGCCGGTCCAGGGGCACCCAATCGTATGACGGCGGGGGATGGCGCATCCCCAAAAGATAAAGGAGCAGGGCCCAGACCAGCCACCCCGGCCAGAAAAACAGCCCTCCCACCAGCAGCAGGGCCAGGCAGCACAGGGAAATCAGGCGATGATGGTTCGGAAACAGGGCATAGGCCACGTGGCCGCCGTCCATCTGCCCCACCGGGATAAGGTTGAGGGCGGTGACAAACAGTCCGATCCAGCCGGCAAAGCCCACCAGGTCCAGATTGATATAGTGATCCGGGGGCAAAGAGCCGAAGACCGCATAACTCAGGAATTGGAACAGCAAGGGCTCTCCAAAGGTGATACTTTGAGTTAAGCCCCCCTCGGGAATTACCTGGACGGTGGACAATTTCAAGCCCACCAGGATTACGGGAATGGACACCGCCACCCCGGTCAACGGCCCGGCGCAGCCCACGTCCAACAAGGCCCTCTTGTCCTTAATGGGGGAACGGATGCGGATAAAGGCTCCCAAGGTGCCGATGATGAAGGGAAAGGGCGGCGCAGGAATGAAGTAAGGCAGGGTGACGTTCAGGTGATGCCGCCGGGACACCAGGTAGTGGCCCATTTCGTGGGCCCCCAGAATCAGGAGCAAAGTAAAGGAGAAGGGAATCCCCTTAGAAAGGCCGGAGGGATTAAGGAACGGGTTCACCCCGGCGAACATGGCGCCGGCGGTGACGGTGGTGGCCACGGTGGCCAGAAACAGCGCCAGGTGCAAGGCGATGCGCCGCGGGGGCGGCTCCCCGGCAGGCAGCGGCTGCCGCACGTACCCCCAGACCTTATCCGGGTCCGACGGCTCAAAAAGGGGTTTTCTCTCTTCAGAGTTCATCTGCGCTTCATTCCAGCCTTTAACGCCTCCATCTCCCGGGGGGTGAGAACCCGGTGCGCCCCCCGGGGGAGCCTCCCCAATCTCAGGGGACCGAAGGCGATGCGCTTCAGTTTCAGCACCGGGTGCCCCACCTGGGCCAGGAGGCGTTTGATGAGATGGTAGCGGCCCTCCCGAACCGTGATCTCCAGCACGGTCTTCTCCGCTTCCAGCTTGCGCACTTCCACGGCTGCGGCCACCGGCCGGTTATCGACCTCTACGCCGTCCGCCAGGAGATGCAGGGTCTCCCGGCTCACTTCCCCCTCCACGGTGGCCCGGTAGGTGCGGGGCACCTGGTAGCGGGGATGGGTCAGGCGCTGGGCCAACTCCCCGTCGTTGGTGAGGAGCAGCAGCCCGGTGGCGTCGTAATCCAGGCGGCCCACCGGATAGAGCCGGGCTCCCTTCTCCCCCAATAATTCCGTCACCACCCGCCGGCCCTGGGGGTCTTTGGTGGTGGAAACATAGCCGTAGGGCTTGTGCAGCAGCACCGTCAGCGGCGGCTCCAGGCGCACCCGGCGGCCGTCCGCCTTGACCACGTCTCGGTCCGGGTCGATTTTAACCCCTAATTCCCGGACCACCCGGCCGTTCACCGTCACCCGCCCGGCCAGGATCCATTCCTCCGCAGCCCGCCGGGAGGCCACGCCGGCCCGGGAGAGGAACTTTTGTAATCGCTCTAAAGGCATTATGCAATGCAACGGTAAAAAGACGGCTTTGGTTTAGTAATCAGTGATCAGTGATCAGTAGAAGTCATTCTAAAACCAACTTCTCGCGTCACCTTGCAGCCTTAACGCAAAGAAACGCCGGGAAAAATCTCCCCCTTTTCTAAAGGGGGCCGGGGGGATTTTATCAGCGCCTGAAAATCCCCCTAAATCCCCCATTAAAAAGGGGGACTTAAAGCCGGTGCTGCCAACTATTGCTGATGGATAACCTTTCTGAAGCCCCGGATTAGGCGTTAAATAACCGATCAAAGCCTTCATTACCTGATCACTGATCACTGATTACTGATCACTGATCACTACTTTT
>DYJG01000575.1 GCA_020723225.1 Desulfobacca acetoxidans
AGTGGCATGGTCGCCCACCCGCTCCAGGTGGCGGACGATGTTGATCTGGCTCTGGTCCGCGGGGACCACCTCCTGGTGGGAGGCCATGTTTTGCAGCAGTTCCTTGGTGATGGACCGGTCCAGGCCGTCCACTTCTTCATCCGCCTGGCACACCCCCCGGCCTAACTTCACATCCCTGGTAACGAAGGCCTCCAGGCTCAGGGCCACCATCTCCCGGGCCTTGCCGGCCATGGTGAGGATTTCGGGATGAAGCGGCTCCGGGGAGAACTTGGCCAGCTCCAGGGCCTCCTCCGCCATGTCCACCGCCAGGTCGCCGATGCGCTCCACTTCGGCGATGATATGGTCCACCGCCATGATGGTGCGCAGATCAACGGCCACCGGCTGGTACCGGGCCACCAACTGGATGCACTCCTCGTCGATGGCCACTTCCAGATCATTGACGGCCCCGTCGCCGGCAACCACCTGGCGAGCCAGGTCCGGGTTCCGATCCCAAAAAGAGGTGATGCTCCGCTCCAAGGCTGTTTTCGCCAGTTCCCCCAACTCCAGCAGACTGTCTTTCAAGGCCTCCAACTCCCGGTGGAATCTGTCTTTGCGGATTGCCTCGTCGCCCATCTCTCACCTCAATATTTGGCTTGGGCTTATAGTAACCTTTTCAACCCCTTCCGGCAATTGCCGGGGGAAAATTTCTCCGGGGAAAACCAGTGAACAGTGTTAGTAGCCAGTGGCCAGTAATAAGTAATCAGTGATCAGTGATCAGTGGAAAAACTGAATAATTGGAGCTTATAAACTTTTTCTTTGAAATCGATGGATTTGGAACCTGGAACTTTTCGATCCATCAGCAAGATTCCCACCGATATGCATTGCTTTTTTTCTGGCCACTGACCACTGGCCACTGACCACTTTTCGGGAAAGTAATGGCCTCAGATAAGCCTTGTCTTTTACTGCTCACTGCTCACAGCTCACTGCTCACTTAACCTCATCCACAGATTCTTCCCGCTAAGGAATTTTTTTTCCTTCAATGCCTCTTCTTTGTTATGATGAATTAATCATGTTCCGCCGTTTAGCCTCCCTTTTTAAGACCTTCCCCGGCCGCTGGGTGGCCGCCGTGACCCTGGCGGCGGTTGCCCTGTTGATCTGGCGTCCGGCCTTCACGGAATTCCTGGAGCTTAAATTCTACGACCTCAAGTTCCGCTACCGGGGCCCGCTGACCCCGGTTCCGGAGATCGCCATTGTGGGCATCGACGACGACAGCCTCCAGAAGATGGGGCGCTGGCCCTGGTCCCGGGAAATCCAGGCCCGGCTGTTCTCCAAGGTGAAGGAGGCGGGTCCCCGGGTGGTGGCCTTGGATATTGTTTTTGCCGAACGGGAGGAGAGCGCGGCGGTGCAGACCATCGCCAATCTGCGCCGGGAGATCACCGGACGCGGCAAGGCCACGCCCGAGCTCCTGAAACTCTTGGAACAGGAAGAGCGCCGGGCGGATGTGGATCGGCAACTGGCCCAGGTTATCGGCCAGGATCCCCCCACGGTTCTGGGATTCTTTTTCCGGGACGTGAAGGGAAGGGTGAAGGGGTTGCAGGCCGCCGAGCTGATGGGGGAGTCCTACATCCGGGCCTCCACTTATAACGTGGTGCGCCAGTTGGAAGAAATTAAGCCTGACAGTTCACCCTTGATGTCGGCCGGGGGGGTCCAGGTCAATCTTCCGGAAATAACCGCAGCCGCGGCCGGGGGCGGTTATTTCAACATGACTCCCGATGATGACGGCATAGTCCGCTGGACTCCCCTGTCTATTCTTTACGGTCCCGACTTCTTCGCACCCCTGCCCCTGGTCGCGGTGGATCATTATTGGGGCCGGCCTCCCCTGGGTATTACTTTAACCCGGCTGGGGGTGAAAGAGGTGCGCCTGGGTTCCCGGCGAGTGCCGGTGGACCGCTACGGCCGCCTTCTCGTTAATTATCTGGGAGGCAAAGGAGTCTTTCCCACCTATTCCGCGGCCACAGTCATGGAAGGCCGCATTCCCCCGGATGCCTTGAAAGACAAAATCGTCCTCATGGGCGCCACCGCGGTGGGCATCTATGA
>DYJG01000576.1:0-859 GCA_020723225.1 Desulfobacca acetoxidans
ATCGTCCAGGCCTGGGAGCACGCCAAGGCCCTGGGGGTCCTGGACCTGACGCTGGATAACGGCAAGATTACGAGCTTTAACGGGCGTCTGGAACTGATCAAGCCGGGCCAGGGGCGGGAGGACAAGGCCGTAGGCCGGCTGGTGAAAAAATACGGGGTTAGAGTTGATGCGGTTTTAAAAGAGAAGATCGGTGAGGCCGCCCTGGATCTGGACGGCGAACACGTACGGCTAAAGGAGACCAACCTGGGGGATTTTCTGGCCGATATCCTCCGCCGAGCCGCGGGCGCGGACGCGGCCATCATCAACGGCGGCGGCATCCGCACCGGCATCCCCCAGGGGGCCATTACTACCAAAGACATTTATGCGGTCCTGCCCTTCGATAATTACCTGGTGGCCATCAGGCTCACCGGCAAGCAGATTCGGGAGGCGCTGGAACACGGGGTCTCCGGAGTTCAGGAAGGCGCCGGCAGGTTCCCCCAGGTCTCCGGTATCTCCTTTAGATACAACCCCAAGGCCCCGGCGGGCTCCAGGGTAAAGGAGGTCCTGATCGGCGGCCAGCCTCTGGAACTGGAGAAAGAATACGTGGTGGCCACCAATGACTTCATGGCCGCCGGTGGCGACGGCTACCGCTCCTTCGGCGAGGCGCTGAAGTCTTCCAAGGATTTTTCCAGCATCGGCGGCGCCCTCACCGGGGAAAAGCTGGTCTATAACGACGCGGGCCGCTGGCTCCGGGAAATAGTGATCGAGTTTATCCGCAAAGAAAAGAAAGTGGCCCCGAAAGTGGACGGCCGCATTAAAGAAAGTGAGCAGTAAGCAGTGAGCAGTGAGCAGTAGTCAGGGGTCAGGGGGCAGGGGCCAG
>DYJG01000576.1:869-2070 GCA_020723225.1 Desulfobacca acetoxidans
GGGGGGGGGGGGGGGGGGGGGGGGGGGGGGGGGGGGGGGGCAGGGGTCAGGACGGTGCCAGGAGTCTTTTCGATTATTTATACAAATCCGCAATCAATAGATGTTTAATCGTGCGAACCTTGTGTTCGCCCTGAACGCTCGAGAAGAATAACAAAGTTCGCTAAAAGCCCAAAGCCCAAAGTGAAAAAGCTGAAAGCTGAAAGCTGTGATGACCGAAGACCGAAGACCAAAGACCAAAGACCAAAAAACCCTTAAATGCAGGTACATGTAAACGACCAACCCCTGGACCTCCTGCCGGGCATGACCGTCAAACATGCCTTGATCAAGGCCGGGTTGCTGAAAGAGGTGGAAAGCGGCCGGAAGGTTTATGACGAGTGGGGGAACGAGGTGGGGCTGGCGGGCGCCCTCGTTGAAGGGACAAAGATTTGGGTGAGATGAAAGGAGCGCTGGTTCATGGCCGAGATCGAACTGCCGGAAGCTGAAGAGTTGGAGGAGCACCAGACAAACCCCTTCACCAAGAAAGTGGCCCTGACCACCGCCATCTTCGCGGTCATCCTGGCCATTACCTCCCTGGGGGGGAGCAACGCCATGAAAGAGATGATTCTGGCGCAGCAGCAGGCCTCGGACCAATGGGCCTTCTACCAGGCCAAGGTGATCCGGGAGCATCTCTACCGTCAGCAGAAGGAGCGCCTGGAGCTGGATCTTATCGAGAAAGAGGCCCTCAAGCCGGAGGCCAGGGCCAAATTTGAAGCCGTGCTCCAGAAAAGCGCCAAAGAAGCGGAGCGCTACGGCGTGGAAAAGAAGGACATCAGGAAGGAGGCGGAAAAACTGGAGCACGAAAGGGATGTCAATCGCAATAAAGACCCTTACTTTGACTACGCCGAAGTCCTGTTGCAGATCGCCATCGTCATGGCCTCCATCGCCATCCTGGCCCACTCCCGGCGGATGTACGTTTTCTCCATCATCTCCGCCACCCTGGGGACCTTACTTTCCCTCAACGGTTTTCTGATGCTGGTCCGTTTACCTTTTTTTCACTAGTGAGCAGTAGGGGCGAACACAAGGTTCGCCCCTACATGTCTTCAAAACCACAGGAAAAACCCGTTGCCCATGTAGACCAGGCCCACCGTGCTTAATACCAGGCCTGCGACCCACATCATTTTTCTTTTGATCAAGGCGGCCACCGCGGACATCATGATGCCGA
>DYJG01000009.1:0-8907 GCA_020723225.1 Desulfobacca acetoxidans
CTTGCCCGGTTATCCCAACGGCTATGAGTTTACCATTCCCATGACCTTTGAATTTCCATCCTCCGGCCCGGCAAAATTATTCACCGGCCCGATTATGCACGACCCGCAGGAGGAATTCATCCGCGCCGGCAATTAAGGCGGTTTTTGGTTCTGGGTTTTGGGTTTTTGGTAAAGGAATTGGTAGAGTGGAGGAGAAAATGCGGCTTTCCCGAAGAAGGCTGAGAAACCTGGCGGTGGTTGGTGGTTGTCTGTTGGCCCTGGCCATGGTTTTCCACCCCGGCGCAGTCCGGGCCGATTGGCTGCAGGACCTGGAGGCCGACGCGGCCGCTTGGATGACCGAGGCGGGCATCCCCGGCATGGCCATGGCCATAGTGAAAAATGATGTGGTCATCTATGCCAAAGGCTTCGGCCATTTGAGCAATGAACCCAATTCCCCCCTGGTTAATGCCGACACGGTCTTTGACATCGGCTCCTGCTCCAAGGCCTTTGGCGCCGCCCAAATCGCCATGCTGGCGGATGAGAAGAGGCTTGCCTGGAATGATCCGGTCAGAAATCACCTGACCTGGTTTAAGATGTTCGATCCCTGGGTCAATAAGCAGTTCCAGGTGGAGGACCTGCTGTGCCACCGCAGCGGCTTGTCTTGGTATTCCTACCTGGGTATGTGTTTCTTAGGATACACGCCGGGCCAGCAGGTGCGGGCCATCCGTTATAAAGAGCCCGGCACCAGCTTCCGCAGCGCCTTTGCCTATCAGAACCACATGTATGTCGCGGCTGCGAAACTCGTGGAAGCCAAGACCGGCCAGGCCTGGAAAGAAAATCTCCGCCAGCGGATCTTCGTTCCCCTGGGCATGAACCGCAGCGTCACCACTGAGGCCGAAGCGAACCGACTGCCCAATGTGGCCAGCGGGCACCTGCTTCTGGCGGACGGCAGCCTGGCGCGCATCCCCCGACGCTGGACCAATCATTTCGTTACCGACAACATGCTCGCGGCCGGAGCCATTAAATCCACGGCCAACGATATGGCCCAATGGCTGCGGCTGAACCTGGCATTGGGGAAATTCGGGATCAAGCAAATCGTGTCGGAAACCAACATGCGCTCCATCCAGTCCCCCAGGATGCTCATGTCCCTCTGGGATCACGGACCCGCCTCGCCATACTCAGGTCCCGTGTCATACGGCGGCGGCTGGATGTACTTCGGCCTGGCGCCCCAACCCATCATCACCCATGATGGCACCGAGGTGGGTTTTAAGGCCAGCGTCCTATTAGTGCCCGGGGCCAACATCGGTATTGTGGTCCTCTCTAATATGGGCGCGGACTACACCGGCAAATACGGCGCCAGGGTGCAGACGGCCCAAAAGATTGCCTTCCGTTTCTATGACCTCTATTTCGGCAGGGAAACCTCCCTGGCCCAATTGGAGGAGAACGTGCTCAGGATGGAGAAAGTTTCGGGTCCGCCTCCCTCCCCGGCCCCAATCTCTCCCAAGGACCAGGCTCCCCCCTTCCCTCTGGAGAACTATTGCGGGACCTATTACCATCCGGCTTATGGCGACTTCGTGGTAAGCCTGGCGGGCGGCCAGTTGGAGATCACCATGGGGCCGCGGCAAATCCGCGCGCCCTTGGAGTACAACGACACCGACCAACAATTTCGGGCCTATTTGCCGGACTACCATCCCAACTACCCGTTGTACTATCCGTTCACTTTTGACCTGTCCTCCAGTCCCGCCACCATGACCCTGGCCGCGGTGATGGGCTGGCCCCAAAACGACGTCTTCACCCGGACCGGCAATTAATAACCGTTTTCGGTTTTCAGTTTTCGGTTTTCGGTTAAAGAATTCTGATTATCAATGAGTTAGCAATTAGGTTTGTTGCCGCTGAAACCGAACTTGGTATAAGATCCTCTTTCAGTAGCAAAGCCCGGTCCCGGGACCGGGCTTTTTTTTATCGATTACCCTGCCGATCAACTCCGTCTATGGTACTATACTAAAAAACATCAGGTCCCGACCTTGGCCCTTACCCCCCCTCCCCTGCCGCCGGAAATCGCCGCCCAGCCCCTGGAAACCCTGGAGGGCACGGTGGAGCGCATCACCTTCGCCGACCCGGAGTCCCACTACGCGGTGCTGCGCCTGAAGGTCAAGGGCCGGCGTCTGCCCGTCACCGTGGTGGGAGCCCTGGCCGCGGTGAGCGAAGGGGAGCAGCTCCATATCAAGGGCAAGTATGAAGTCCACCCCAGGTACGGGGAGCAGCTCCGGGCCGTGTGGTGGTACGCGGTGCTGCCGGCTACGGTGGCCGGGATCACCAAATACCTGGCCTCCGGGCTGGTGAAGGGAATCGGCCCGGAGATGGCCCAACGTTTAGTGGCCCATTTCGGGACCGAGACCCTGGAGGTCATCGACAACCACCGGGAGCGCTTGCTCGAGGTGCCGGGCATCGGCCCCAAGCGGCTGGAGCAGATCGGCGCGGCCTGGCAGGGGCAAAAGGAAGTCCGGGAGATCATGGTCTCCCTCCAGGGTTTGGGCGTGAGCTTGGGCCTGGCCACCAAGATTTACCAGACCTACGGCGTCAAGGCCGTGGAGGTCCTCACCACCAACCCCTATCAACTGGCCCTGGACATCCAGGGGCTGGGGTTTCTTACCGCGGACCGCCTGGCCTCCCGCTTAAATTTGGACCCCCTGGCCCCGGCCCGCCTGGCCGCGGGGCTGCTCCACGTCCTGGACACCCTGGCAGGCGAAGGCCATGTCTACGCACCCCAGGAAAAGCTGTTCCAGCAAACCCAGGAATTGCTCCGCATCGCAACCGAGCCCCTGGCCGGGGCCTTGAAAAGGCTGGAGCAGGAGGGCCGGGTGGTCCTTGAAGAACTGCCGGACGGCCCCGGGGTCTACAAAAGAGGCGCCTGGGCCGCGGAAACGGGTGTGGCCCGGATGCTGGGAGGTCTGCTGGCGGCGCCGGGGGCTACTCCCCCTCTGCATATTGCCGACCTGGTGGGCCTGGTGCAGAAAAACCGGGGCCTGGAGCTTGCCCCGGAGCAGGCCGCAGCAGTGGCCGCGGCCCTGAAAGAGAAAGTCCTGGTCATCACCGGCGGCCCGGGCACCGGCAAGACCACCATCGTCAGTTGCATCCTGGACCTTTTCCGGGGTCTGGGGTCCAAGGTCCTGCTCATGGCCCCCACGGGCCGGGCCGCCAAGCGCCTGGGCGAAGCCACCGGAGCCGAGGCCACCACCATCCACCGAGCCCTGGAGTTTTCCCCCCAGAACGGGGGCTTTAAGCGCGGCCCCACGGACCCCTTGAAGGCCCAGGTGGTGGTGGTGGACGAGACCTCCATGGTGGACATCTACCTGATGCACCACCTGCTCCGGGCCGTGCCCCAGTCCGCCCGCCTCATCCTGGTGGGGGACGCGCACCAGCTCCCGGCGGTGGGTCCGGGAAACGTGCTCAAAGACCTGATGGCCTCCGAGGTCCTCAAGGTCTGCCGCCTCACCCAGATTTTCCGCCAGGCCCGGGAGTCCCTCATCGTGGTCAACGCCCATCGCATCAACCAGGGGGAATATCCGGTGCTGCCCAAGTATTTCGGGAAGACCGACTTCGTCTTCCTGGAATTGGACGAACCCCTGGCCTTGCAGCGCCGCCTTCTCGACCTGGTGGCGACCGAGCTGCCACGGCGCTACGGCTTCAACCCCGTCAAGGATTTGCAGGTGATCTCCCCCATGCACCGGGGGCCTCTGGGGATTCAGACCCTCAATCATCTCCTGCAGCAGCGACTGAACGCCAAGAGCGAGACCTGGACCTGGGCCGGCCGCGCCTTTCATCGGGGCGACAAGGTCATGCAGCTCCGGAACAATTATCTGAAAGAGGTGTTCAACGGCGACATCGGCCAGGTTGTGGGCCTGGCCGGCGACACCGGCCAGCTCCTGGTGAACTTCGAGGGCCGGGTGATTCCCTACGACCCCGGGGAACGGGAAGAGATCACCCTGGCCTATGCCATCACCGTACACAAGTCCCAGGGCAACGAATTTCCCGCGGTGCTCCTTGTGCTCACCACCCAGCATTTCATGCTGCTGCAAAGGAATCTGCTCTATACCGGAGTCACCCGGGGCCGGCGGCTGGTGGTGCTTTTGGGGAGCAAAAAGGCCTTGGGCATGGCCATCAGCAACGATAAACCCATCCGGCGGTACACCCAACTGGCGTCCCGGCTGCGCCAGGCTCTGGCCCCGATATCGGGAAAAAGTCTTGACTTTTCCCACCCGCAAGTGCACAATCATATTAAATAATTAAGGGAAAATGGTGGCAATGGACCTTTTCAACAACCTGGAACAGAAACTGGAGAACATTCTCAAAAAGTTTGAGAGTCTCAAGGAGGCCAACGCGTCCTTGCAGAAAGACCTCGCTGCCAAGGATCAGGCCCTCAAGGAAGCTGAAGCCGCCCTGGACAAGGTCTCGCAGGAGAGGGAGGTAATTCGCCAACGGATCGACAAGATCCTGAGAAGGCTGGATATCCTGGATAAAGGAGAATCAGCCTAGCATTGGACCAGGAGCCCAAGCCGGTGATGGTGGAAATTCTGGGGCGGCCCCTTCAGGTGAAGGGCAGTATCCCCCCGGAACGCCTGCAAGTTGTCGCCCGCATGGTGGACGAGCACCTGCGGGAATTGCAGCGCGCCTTTCCTTCCAGTCCCCTGGCTGATCTGGCCATTCTGGCCGCGTTGAATCTGGCGTGTGAATTTTTGGAGAGCAAGGAGGACTATCAACAACTCCAAACGGATATCGAGCAACGATCCCGACAATTGATACAAAAGCTGGAGGCCCACGGTTCTTCTTCCCCACCCGGACCTTGAAGGAGGGGCAGTTTGGAGAAGAAAAACGGGCCGAAAGCGTCAGCCTGACCCGGGGACGGACAGGCAGGGGTGATAAAGAAGCGGGGAGATATACACGTTATTCCGGGCGTAAGCGCCGGTCAGGAATATGGACTTGCAGCATGCGGGCCCACGATTAATAAAAGCGAATAGTTTGCCAAGCCAGGCCATATTTCCAATTTTTTAATCGAGGAGGAGCGGCAAAAAATCCCCAATTCAGTAATTATTTGAATAATCAGGTACTTGCTTTGCGGTTTACGGCCGGTCAGATGACCGGACCTTCCCCCCTCTACCCCTCGCCTCCCTAATCGCCTGGCGAAAACGCCTTTTCGCCCCCCTTTGCCTCCGTTCCGAGCAGGCCCAACATCCTCGCAGCCTTAGGCTTCGGCAGGAAGCCAGCCGGCAGGCAGGATCTATTAGATATACGCATAAGGGGACTCCCCATGACCATATGGATGCAAGTGTTACTTGACGCCCTCTTTGTGGGCCTCGGCTTTTTGGCCGGCTTTCTCTACCGCAAATACGTGATGGACGCCCGGGTCGGCTCCCTGGAAGCCCTGGGCAAAAAAATCCTGGATGATGCGGGCAAAGAAGCGGAAACCATCAAAAAGGAGGCAAAACTCCAGGCCAAGGACCACCTCCTGCAGATCAAGGTGGACTTTGAAAAGGAGACCCAGGAGCGCCGCCATGAGCTGAACCAGTTGGAACGCCGCCTCCTCCAGAAGGAAGAGCACCTGGAGAAAAAATCGGCCCTGGTGGATGAAAGGGAAACTGAACTGGTGAAAAAACACCGCCAGGCGGCCCAGCAGGAGGAAGACCTGAAGCAGCAGGCGGAAAAATACCAGAAGCTGGTGGCGGAGCAGAACGTGCGCCTGGAGCAGTTGGCAGGCATGAGCGCCCAGGAAGCCCGGGACCTTCTCCTCCAGAGCATGGAGCGGGAAATCCGGGCCGACGCCGCCCGCCTGGTGAAGCGCATCGAAGGCGAAGCCAAAGAGCATGCGGACCGCAAGGCCAAAGATATCATCGCCCTGGCCATCAAGCGCTACGCCAGCGACTACGTGGCCGAGCAGACCGTATCCGTGGTGCCGCTGCCCAATGAAGAGATGAAGGGCCGCATCATCGGCCGGGAAGGCCGCAATATCAGAGCCCTGGAGGCGGCCACCGGCGTGGATATCATCATTGACGACACCCCGGAAGCGGTCATCCTCTCCGCGTTCAACCCCATCCGCCGGGAAGTGGCCCGGCGCAGCCTGGAGCGCCTCATCTCCGACGGCCGCATCCACCCCGGACGCATCGAAGAGATCGTGGACAAGGTCAACCAGGAGTTGGAGACCAATATCCGGGAAGCCGGCGAGGAGGCGGCCTTCGACGCCGGAGTCCACGGGCTGCACCCCGATCTCATCAAGCTCCTGGGAAAACTGAAGTTCCGCACCAGCTACTCCCAGAACGTCCTCAAACATTCGGTGGAGGTCTGCTATCTCACCGGCATCATGGCCGCGGAACTGGGGATCAACGTCAAACACGCCAAACGGGCCGGGCTGCTCCATGACATCGGTAAGGCCGTGGACCAGGAGTCGGAAGGGGTCCATGCCATGATCGGCGCGGACCTGACCAAACGTTTCGGGGAATCCCCCAAGGTGGTGCACGCGGTGGCGGCCCACCACGAAGACGTGCCGCCGGAGAGCGTCCTGGCGGTATTGGTCCAGGCCGCGGACACCCTCTCGGGGGCTCGACCCGGGGCCCGGCGGGAGATGCTGGAGACCTATGTGCGGCGGCTGGAGGACCTGGAGAAGATCGCCCGCTCATTCACCGGCATCAGCAAATCCTACGCCATCCAGGCGGGCCGGGAAATCCGCCTCATCGTGGAGAGCGAGAAGGTCAACGACGAAGAATCGGCCCTGCTCTGCCGGGAAGTGGCCAAGAAAATCGAACAGGACCTCACTTATCCCGGCCAGGTGAAGGTCACGGTCATCCGGGAAACCCGGACCGTGGAATACGCCCGTTAAGGCGCGGCAATCCATGAATATCCTGTTTATCGGCGATATCGTGGGCGCGCCGGGCCGCCGGGCCCTGGAGGAGCTCCTGCCCCGGGTGGTGGACCGCCAGTACATCGACCTGGTGGTGGCCAACGGGGAGAACGCCTCCGGCGGCCTGGGCATCACCCCCCAGGTGGCGGACCAGCTCCTGGCCCAGGGGATCGACGTCCTCACCAGCGGCAATCATATCTGGAAGCACAAGGAAATCATCCCCTACCTGGAGTCCACGGACCGCCTCATCCGCCCCGCCAATTACCCGCCGGAGACCCCGGGGCGGGGCTACGCCATTGTGGAAACCGCGGCCGGCGAGGCCGCGGCCGTCATCAACCTGGAAGGCCGGGTCTTTATGAACCCCCTGGAGTGCCCCTTCCGCACCGTGGACCGGGTCTTGGAGGCCATCCCCAAAGAAGTCAAGGTCATCCTGGTGGACATGCACGCCGAGGCCACCAGTGAAAAGCAGGCCATGGGCTGGCATCTGGACGGCCGGGTCAGCGCCGTCTTGGGCACCCATACCCACGTGCAGACCGCGGACGAGCGCATCCTGCCGGGCGGCTCCGGCTACATCAGCGACGCGGGCATGACCGGCCCGGTGGATTCGGTCATCGGCATGAAACGGGAGATCATCCTGGAGCGCTTCTTAAGCCAGCGCCCCCAGCCTTTCAAGGTGGCCAGCCAGAATATCCAGCTCCAGGGCGTGATCGTGAAGATCGACGCCGGTGGCCGCTGCCTGGAGATCAACCGGGTGCACCTGCCGTTGAAATCCTGAGCACCATGACCTAGGGAATTCCATGTCTACCGGAGGTTTCTTTTGCGTAGTGATTTCTAGAAGATATTAATAGGTTATTCTGATAATTGCAGCGCCTTTTCCGCTTCGCGGGGTAATGGGATAACAATGAAATAGGACTTAGGATAGAGATAATCTTCACCAGATTCGTCAATGACCCTGATAAATCCCTCTTTTTCGGCCTCCTCATCCGGAAGCGTCTGGTAGATCTTGCGTTTTTCCAGATCCTGGCAGTCCTTATTCTCAATGCACAGAACAAATCTATAATTTTCTCTTTTTTTAGCCATAATTTTAATCCAAGAACCTTTTTATTTTCATCTTCCTCTTACCAATTCCGTGGGCTTCATACCAGTGTAATTCAGCTTCACGGATATGGCCGCTTTGCAGCCTCACCTTCGCAACTCCTTTAAGTTTTCGCCAGCGGCCGCGACCGAACTGTTTCTGAAGCCGCATAATATCGCGGATGCCGCCGCCGATGGCCATCGTGTCAATTCCTTCTATTTCCCCAATTATCTCAAAATACACTTAATTTTTCACCTTAAGATTTTTTCACGATAATATTCTCGCTATTTTGCCACTTGCAAGTGTTTATGCCAAATCAAATTATAAGAAATTTACCTACAAGCCTGTCAGGAATATCCTGATTTTCCTCGTTATTCTTGATTTTCCTTTGATTCTTCCCCATCTCTGATTTATCTTTTCTATCATCCAAGAAAATTGCAAAGGACCCTTCATGAAAATTCACGAATATCAGGCTAAAGAATTGCTCAGGAAGTTTCACGTGCCGGTACCCGAAGGCGCGGTGGCCGACACCAACCGCGAGGCCCGCCAGGTGGCCGAAGAGCTGGCGGAAGGCCCCTTTGTGGTCAAGGCCCAGATCCACGCCGGCGGCCGTGGCAAGGGCGGCGGCATCAAGACCGGGGCCACCCCGGAGGAGGTGGAGCGGTTGGCGGACCAGATCCTGGGCATGACGCTCATCACCCCCCAGACCGGCCCCGAAGGCAAGCTGGTCAACCGGGTCCTGGTGGAGCAGGCCCAGGAGATCGACCGGGAACTCTACTTAGGCATCGTGCTGGACCGGTCCCTGGGCTGCCCGGTGATCATGATGAGCGCGGCCGGCGGCATGGAGATCGAAGAGGTGGCGGCGCGCACTCCGGAGCTGATCATTAAAGAAGCGGTGAACCCCACCACCGGACTGGTGGCCTACCAGGCCCGGAACCTGGTCTTCGGCGTGGGCCTGGAG
>DYJG01000009.1:8917-16387 GCA_020723225.1 Desulfobacca acetoxidans
GAGCTTCATAGAGAATCTGTACAAGATCTTCGTGGCCCTGGACTGCTCCCTGGCGGAGATCAACCCCCTGGTGGTCACTAAATCCGGCAATCTGCTGGCCCTGGACGCCAAGCTCAATTTCGACGACAACGCCATGTTCCGCCACCACGACCTGGCCGGGCTGGAAGACCCCACGGAGATGGACCCCCTGGAACATGAGGCCCGGAAGCACCATCTTAATTACATCCGCCTGAGCGGCAACGTGGGCGCCATGGTGAACGGCGCGGGCCTGGCCATGGCCACCATGGACCTGATCAAGGCTGCGGGCGCGGAGCCCGCCAACTTCCTGGACGTGGGCGGCGGGGCCTCCGCCGAGATGGTCACCAACGGCTTCCGTATTATCCTGGGCGACCCCAACGTCAAGGGAGTGCTCATCAACATCTTCGGCGGCATCCTGCGCTGCGACGTGCTGGCCAACGGGGTGGTGGAAGCGGTGAAAACCGTGCAGGTGAAGGTGCCCATCATCGTCCGCCTGGAAGGGACCAACGTGGAGCAGGGGCGGGAGATTCTGGCCAATTCCGGCCTGAAGTTCACCGTGGCCACGGACATGCGGGACGCGGCCCAGAAGGTGGCGGCGTTGGTGGGGTGAAAGGCAGGGGCCAGTAATAAGTAATAAGTTATCAGTAATCAGTGATCAGTTAAAAACTAGCTCCCGTTGTTTTGCTGTTCACCATTTACTGGAAACTCCTTTAGTTCCTGCTCCTTAACTTGGAACCTGGAACTTGGAACTTGGAACTTTTCCAAGCCATCGGAGGTTAATTCCATGAGAAAACTTAGCCTGATATTGGCAGTATCCCTAGTGTTCGCCCTTACCCTGGGCACCCTGGCGGAGGCCCAGGTGCAGCCGGCGCCGCCGCCGGTAACCGGCAATCCCCTGGCCCAGAGCGGGAAAGTATATAATCCGGCCGCGGTCATGGTCCTGAGCGGCCAGGTGACTGCGGTCAACACCAGGGCCCCGAAAAAGGAAGGCCGGGACGTCATGATGAGCCTGACCCTCAGAACCGAACAGGGCAATATTAACGTCAATGTCGGCCCGGCCGCTTTTGTGGCCCAACAGAACTTCCCCATCGCCGTGGGCGACCTGGTGCAGGTCAAAGGTTCCGTGACCCAACGTCAACGCGGGGCTTCCATGATTGCCGCCGAAATTGCCAAGGGGAGCCAGGTGCTGCGTCTCCGGGACGAAGCGGGGCGGCCTCTGTGGAAGGGGATGATGAGATAATCGTTCCCGGCCAAGCGCTCTTGCAGCTTGAGTGGAGCGAGGCCCGATCCTGGAGCCGGTGAAGTGCGGGAGATAAGGTTAATGAAAAGGTACGGCTTTTTCATGATGGCAGGTCTTCTCGGCCTCTTGCTCATCAGCGCCCCTGGAGCGCAATCCCAGGTTCCTGAGCAAGAAAAGCCCGTGTATTACGACCTCAAAACCGTGGAGACCATCCAGGGCATCGTGGTGGGAGCGCCGAAACCGTCCGTTGCCGGCGGGATGCCGGAAAGGGCCCAATTGACCCTGAAAACGGAGAAGGAGAACCTCACCGTTTACCTGGGGCCGGGTTGGTTCGTGGAAAAGCAAGGAATGAAAATCGTCAACCTGGATCAGATTCAGGTCACCGGCTCCAGGATCATGGTCCAGGGGAAACCCGCCTTACTAGCCGGTGAAGTGCGCAAAGGGGACCAAGTTCTGAAGCTTCGCAACGAGCAGGGCCAACCTCTCTGGCGTTGATCCCGGTGACGTTGAAGCAACAAGAGCAATCAAACCGTGGCCCAATGGCATGGCCGCGGGCAACGGATGAACGAGGCAGGAAAGGATAACGAATGAAAAAAATGAACCTCATCCTGGCATTTTCAATAATCCTGGCGCTCTTGGCGTCTGCCGGCGCCTGGGCGCAACCCGCCCAGCCTACCCAACCCGCCCAACCCACCCTCCCGGGAACCGGTCCGGGAGCCGCGGCGCCCAAGCCCCGGATGGGCATGCAGTATGACCCCAAAAACCTGGAGATCGTAAGCGGCGAAGTGACCCAGGTGCAGGCCCGGGGACGCCGGGGCAAGAGCTTGAACCTGCTGGTAAAAACCGATAAGGAAACCCTGCTGATTCTCATCGGCCCGGCCTCCTTCCTGGAGCAGCAAAAGCTGACCCTGGCCGCAGGGGACAAAGTGGAGATCAAGGGCACCAGGATTCAGCATCCGAATCAAACCCTGCTCATCGCCGGGGAGCTGAAGAAAGGGAGCCAGGTGGTGAAACTCCGGGACGACCAGGGCAAACCGCTGTGGCCGCCCCAGGGACCGCAGCCGCCCCAGGGACCGCAAAAGAAAATGCCCATCGAAAATAAATAACCTGCGATTGCGTGAAGGAGCAATATGAGCGTTCTGGTAAACAAGGAAACTCGCGTAGTGGTGCAAGGCATCACCGGCAAGGAAGGATCGTTTCATGCCCGGGCCTGCCGGGATTACGGCACTAAGGTGGTGGCCGGGGTGACCCCCGGCAAGGGCGGCCAGAAGATGGACGAGGTCCCGGTGTTCAACACCGTGGCCCAGGCGGTGAAAGATACGGGGGCCAACACCTCCCTGATCTTCGTGCCCCCGGCCTTTGCCGCGGACGCCATCCTCGAGTCCGCGGCCGCGGGCGCCAAGGTCATCGTCTGCATCACCGAAGGCATCCCCACCCTGGACATGGTAAAGGTCATGGCGGTCCTGAAAGACACCGGCATCCGTCTCATCGGCCCCAACTGCCCGGGGATCATCTCCCCGGGACAGGCCAAAGTGGGCATCATGCCCGGCCATATCCACCGGGAAGGCCCCATGGGCCTGGTCTCCCGGAGCGGCACCCTCACCTACGAGGCGGTGCACCAGATGACGCTTTTGGGCATCGGCCAGAGCACCTGCGTGGGCATCGGCGGCGACCCCATCATCGGCACCAACTTCATTGATATGCTCACTCTCTTCCAGGCCGACCCGGCCACCGAGGGCGTGGTGCTCATCGGCGAAATCGGCGGCGCCGCGGAGGAAGAGGCCGCGGCCTTCATCTCCAAGCACGTCACCAAACCGGTGGTGGCCTTCATCGCCGGCCAGACCGCGCCGCCGGGCAAACGCATGGGCCACGCGGGGGCCATCATCTCCGGCGGCAGCGGCAAGGCCGCGGACAAAATGGCCGCGCTTCAAGCCGCAGGCGTGACGGTGGTGGCCAACATCGGCGATTTGGGGGCCGCGGTGAAGAAGGTCATGAGCTATTAAGACCGTTTTGCGTTTTTCGTTTTACGTTTTGCGTTGAGGGCTTAGACATTTTGCTTTCATGGAATTAATCATAGGTTGTCATTCTGGACGGAGCGAAGCGGAGTGAATCTATCTCCTCCGCTACGCTCATGATGACAAATAAAACCTGTTATAGGCTTTTCACAAAAAACGAAAAACGGAAAACGAAAAACGCCATGAAGATTCTCCTGCACATCTGCTGCGCGCCCTGCGCCGTTTATCCGGTGCAGGTTCTTACCGGCGGGGAGCATTATGTGCAGGGGTTTTTCTATAACCCCAATATCCACCCCTACCAGGAATTCGCCCGGCGGGCCGCGGCCTTGGAGGAATATGCCGCGCTCTTAAACCTGCCGGTCATCTGGGACCCGACTTATGACCTGGAGGGATTCTTAAGGCAAGTGGTCTTCCGGGAAGCGGAAAGATGCCGCTTCTGCTACCACCTGCGCCTCTTGGCCGCGGCCCGGGCCGCCAAGGAAGGCAACTTCGACGCCTTCACCTCCACCCTGCTCTATAGCAAATACCAGAAGCACGAATTAATCAGGGAAATCGGGGAGCAGGCCGCCCGGGAGGCGGGCCTGCCCTTCTACTACGAGGACTTCCGGCAGGGCTGGCAGATCGGCCAGGCCCGGAGCAAAGAGCTGGGCCTCTACCGGCAGCAGTATTGCGGGTGTATTTATAGCGAACGCGAGCGGTATTGTCGAGACAAGTCGGGTGGCGGGGCTAAAGCATAGCGGTATAGGTTAAAAGGGGAAAAGGCGAAAAGGGAAAGATTCGGGTAAGGAACTAACCCATTTCCCCCTTTCCCCTTTTTCCCTTTTCCCCCTTTACCCCGTTCCATCCCTCAGCGAGCCAATTGCTTTGCTTTCCGAAAAGCCTCCTCGGCCTCCTTATCCTTCCCCCGGTCTTTGAGGAAGAGGCCCAGGAAGTACCAGCCTTCGCCGTAGTCGGGTTTGAGGCTCACGGCTTTCCGCAGTTGCTCCTCCGCCTCTTTATACTTGCCGGCCCGGCTCAGGGCGCTGCCCAGGAGGCTCCTGGCCTCGGCCCAGTCGGGTCTGGCACTCACGGCCTTCTGGAAGGCTTCCGCGGCCTTGTCATCTTCCCCGTTATCCGCCAGCATGAGGCCGTGTTTCAGGTAATCCTGGGCGGCTTTGGCCGTGGCCTCCTTGGCTTTGTCCTGGGCCAGGGCGGGGCCGGATAACAGAGATAGAAATAGGGAAACGATCATTACCAACCGTAACAGTTTCATAGCCTCTCCTTAAAAAGTCTTTTAGGCCACTGGGCCCACTGCGGCCAGGTAGAGGGCCACTTCTTCGACGCCGTCCACCTGGGTCAGACGTTCCACTTCCTCATCGAAAAAGGCTCCCACCGGGCAGCAGCCCAGTCCCAGGGCGGTGGCGGCCAGCATCAGGTTCTGGCAGATGTGGCCCGCGTCCAAAAAGAGGTAGCGGATGGCCCGCTCCCGGTATTTGTTCATGGCCCTATTCAATATGCCGGTCCAGATGAAGGCCACGGCCCCGGAGCCCATGAATTGCTGGGACAGGCAGGCCTCCACCAGAGGACGGCGGCAATCTCCCTGGTTTAGCAGTTCCAGGGCAAAATCCGGGATGTTCAGGTGCCAGACGCCCTGGGCCACGCCGGTGACCCGGTGGACGGCCAGGTAGGTCTCCACCGGATAAAGCGCGCCTGCGGAAGGCGCGGTCCTCAAAAGATAAGGCGGGCTGGTCAGGGTCACTCCCTGGGCGGCCCACACCAGGGCCGTGAGTTCCTCCAGGGACAGGGGCCGGTCCCGGTATTTACGCAAAGAGCGCCGCGCCTGCAAGCAGGCCCAGAGGTCGGCGCCGGGAGCGTGAGGCCCGGGGGCCAGGACCAGGCGCTCCGCGGCCTCGGGGTACTCCTTATACCGGGGAACCGTGGGGTAAGTCGGACCCCGCTCCCCCAGACCGCTCCGAAGGTAACGGGTCTCCTGAAGATAGCGGCGTCCGATGCCCTGTTCCTCGGAGCTCATAAGGCCCCCTCTTTTTTTTTCACTCGTTCCCAAGCACAGCTTGGGAACCAGGATAAGCCGTGTAGGGTGCGTCTTACGCACCAATTTGGCGCGTGAGACGCGCCCTACTTCTCCCGCCGCGGCCGGTTCCGTTCGTAGATGATCTTTAATCCCTTCAACGTAAGATAATCATCCACGCAATCGATGCTCTTGGTCTCCGAGGCGATGAGGCAGGCCAGGCCGCCGGTGGCGATGACCCTGACGACGCCGTCCCGCAGACTCTCCTTGATGCGGCTGACAATGCCGTCCACAAGGCCCACGTAGCCGTAAATAATGCCCGCGTTCATACTGCTGATGGTGTCTTTGGCAATGATGCTCTTGGGCTTGACGAAGATCTCCACCCGGGGCAGTTTCGAGGCCTTGAGGAACAGGGCCTCACAGGAGATCATCACCCCCGGGGCGATGACTCCCCCCAGGTATTCCCCCTGGCGGGAGACCACGTCAAAGGTGGTGGCGGTGCCGAAGTCCACGACGATCACCGCGCCGTGGACCTGCTCATACGCGGCCACGGCGTTGACGATGCGGTCCGCGCCCACTTCCCGGGGATTATCGTAGTGAATGGGCATGCCGGTCTTGATGCCCGGGCCCACCCAAAAGGGCCGCACCTGCAGGTAACGCTGGGAAAAGCCCTCCAGGGTGTTCACCATGGGGGGGACCACACAGGAGATGATCAGATCGGTCCCGGGCTCGAGCGTCAGGCCCTGGGCCTGAAAAAGATTGCGCAGCAAAATCCCCAGTTCATCGATGGTGGCTTCCTTCTCCGTGCGGATGCGCCAGTCGCTCAGTAATTTCTCGCCCTGGTAGACGCCGATAACCGTGTTGGTATTGCCCACATCCATGACCAGCAGCATCAGGTTCCGCTCCTCAACTCAATAGCTTAAAGGCCGTTTGCCGTTTTCCTTTAAAACTGCTTTTTTTAGGGGGAAAAGGGGAAGAGGGGAAAGGGGAAAGAGTTCTTCTGAGTTTTCTTTTTGCTTTCCCTTTAACCTTTTCCCCTTTTAACCTTTTCACCCCTGATCCAGGGCCCTGATCTTTACTGCTCACTGCCTCCAACCTTGATCCTTGAACTTTGGCCCCAATCTTCAGCTCAGTAGCTTTTCCAACGTTTGGGCCAGGTCCTGGCCCACCCCTTGAATCTCTTGGGGGGACTGCCCCTCCACCATAATGCGCAACAGCGGTTCTGTCCCCGAATAGCGCACCAGCAGGCGTCCTTTTTCCCCCAGGCGTTTTTCCGCGGCCTGCAGAGCCTGGCGCGCCGCGGGGATCTTCATCAAATCCCGCCGCTCCTTGACCCGCAGGTTGATGAGGATTTGGGGAAAGTTTTCCATGAACCGGGCCAGATCAGCCAGGGGTTTTTCTTCCCGGAGCATCACCGCCAAGAGACGCAGGGCGGTGAGGATGCCGTCCCCGGTGGTGGTATGGTCCAAAAAGACCAGATGGCCGGACTGCTCGCCCCCCAGGTTGTAACCGCCATGGAGCATGGCCTCCACCACGTAGCGGTCCCCCACCGGCGCGCGCAGCAGGCGGCAGCCGGCATTTTTCAGGGCCACTTCCAGACCCAGGTTGGACATCACCGTGCCCACCACCGTTTTGCGGCGCAATTTCCCCCGGCGGTGGAGGTCCAGGGCGCAGATGCCCATGATGTGGTCGCCGTCCACCACCTGCCCCAGGTGGTCCAGCATGATGACCCGGTCGCCGTCGCCGTCGAAGGCTATGCCCAAATCGGCCTTGTGGCGTTTCACCAGCTTGGCGGCCACCTCCGGATAGGTGGAGCCGCATTTGTAATTAATGTTCCTGCCGTTGGGCCGCACCCCCACGGTGATCAGGTCCGCGCCCAATTCCTCGAAAACCTCCGGAGCCACCTTATAAGTGGCGCCGTGAGCGCAATCCAGGACGATCTTCAGGCCGTCCAGGTCCATTTCCTTGGGAAAGGTGCTTTTCAGGAAGGAGATATACCGGCCTTTGGCGTCGTCGATGCGGAAGGCCTGGCCGATCTCGGTGGCCGTGGGCCGGGCTTCTTCCACCCCGGGGTCGGTCATCAATTTCTCGATGTGAGCCTCAATCTCGTCCGGAAGCTTGAAGCCGTCCCCGTTAAAAAACTTGATGCCGTTGTCCTGATAAGGATTGTGGGACGCGGAGATGACCAC
>DYJG01000577.1 GCA_020723225.1 Desulfobacca acetoxidans
CCAGTTCAGAACCATCCAACGGTACCAAAATCTTGTTAAACATGTTGCCCTCCTTTTAGGATAACTTGCGCTTGGGGCCAGGACTACCCTGCCGCTGCAGCCTCGCCTTTACCTAAAGGAAAGCTAAGAATACGACTCGGAGATGTCAAGTTCAGATGATGTGAATTCTTAGCAGATAATCATTCTCAGGTATTTTTTTTGGATTCCGGGATCGGCGCCGCAACTTCTTCAAGCCGCTCTCCTCCTTTATACAGACCCCGCTGCAAGACCCGGTGATAACTGGTAAAATCCCCCGGAGTGTTATCGCTCTCCAGGTGCATGTCCATCATCTTCAGTTTGGCGTCCAGGTCGTCCAGGAAATAGACCAGCATGGCTTCCCGGGTCTTGGGGGGGACCGGCGAGCCGAACTCCTGGCTGCCGTGGTGGGAGAGGATGATGTGCTCCAGTTCCAAAAGCAGGGCCGGGTCGGGGAAATTTTGATTCCCCCCCTCCTCCCGCACCATCTCCCAGCCCAGGACGATGTGGCCCAAGAGTGCGCCGGCCACGGTGATGTCCGGGGCCTGGGGGTTGGCCAGCTCCTTGACTTTGCCCAGATCGTGGAGGATGGCCCCGGCCAGCGCCAGGTCGGCATTCAAGTCTTCGTATACGCTTAAACACTTGAGGGCCAGGCGGGCGACGAACCAGGTGTGCTCCAAGAGGCCCCCCAGATAGGGGTGGTGGTAGACCCGGGCCGCGGGGCAGACCAGGAAGGCCTCCTGATTTTTCTCCAGGAGGGCCAGCACCAGGTCCTTCAAGGGCGGCTTCAGATTGGCTGCCGCCAGCTCCAGCAGCTCCCGCCACAGTTGCTCCCGGTCATAGGGGGTGGCCCGGTGCAGCAGCGCCGGATCGAACCCCTTGGGTTCCCGGCCCATCTGCCGCAGGGCCTCCACCGTGCTGATATATTGCACCGTGAGCTGGGTCTCGCCCTGGTAGCTGCTCACCTGGGCTTTGACGCCCACGTAATCCCCGGTCGCGAAGGGGCCGGGACACTTGGCCAGGACGTCGCTCCAGACCCGGGCCGGAATCTCTCCGGTCTTATCCCCCAGGACCAGGGCCAGAAACGGCTTGCCGGATTTATCGGTGCGGCTCTCGGCCCGGCGCACCAGAAAAAACTGGTGCACCGCTTCCCCTTCCTTAAAGTCGCTGATGAAGCGGTCGGTCACGGCCCCTCCTTTAAAAACCGTTTTGCGTTTTGCGTTTTTCGTTAAAAAAATAAAATTATCGATACCTTGCAAGTTGGCTTCATCTGCAAGGGATATAAGACAGTGCCTATAATATTGCTCATTGACAATTTTTTCTTTCACGAAAAACGAAAAACGCAAAACGAAAAACGGCAAAAAAAAGCTGGGGCCATGATACCCGGGTACGGGGACGGCGGTCAAGTTCTTCCGGGGCTCCTTGACATGGTCACAAGGCGTGATTATCTTAAAATGACTGAAAAAAATGCCGATAAATACCTTGCGGAGGCAAAAATCAGGAAAAATAAATTAACTTTTTTTCTTGACACGACTCTATAAGAGGTTAAAATAGAAGTTTAATTTTAGCAGTGGTAAGGAGCCACGGGGCCAAAAAACCTATGGAAAAAGAATACTTTAAGAAGATCATCTCTTTTGGCGGGGGGAATGACCAGATCATTCCCTATGACCAGTTCAATCTGTTCGTGCCTGAAGAGGAGGATGATTCCCTGAATTACCGGGAGAACTACGAGGTTTTGCCGGAAGACGTTCTGGATGGCGAACTTTCTCCGGCGCCCCTCCTGGGCCTCGGCGAAGAAGTGGAAGAAGAACTGGATGATAGCCTCGATGCCCAGGAAATTCCCGAGCACGAGGGCCTGGTAGCCGCTTATTTCCGGGAAATGCTGCGTTACTCCATTCTGTCCCCGGAAGAAGAGCGGAACCTGGGCCGCATCATTAAGGAAGGGCAAGAGACCATCTTTAAACTGGTATCCCGGTTGGAGTCCGACCTGGAGGAAATCCGCTATCTCCAGAAGAAGATCCAGGATTGGTTCCAAACCCCGGAAAAGAGCGCCCA
>DYJG01000578.1 GCA_020723225.1 Desulfobacca acetoxidans
TAATAATGAACCAAATTTAAGCCAGAGAAGGAGAGCTTTCGTTGGCCCTCTACCGGCCCAGAAATATTGCTTTATTTTTTTAAAAAAGTGACAGGCCCTAATTTTCGGACGCACCCAATCCCATCAATTAAAGGACGAGAATAAAAGATAAGAATAGGGCACGAGGGAAAGTTCCCGGGCCCTGTTTATTTTCCATGTCCTTTGCAGGACT
The DNA here is from genome assembly GCA_020723225.1 of Desulfobacca acetoxidans. Taxonomy (GTDB): domain Bacteria; phylum Desulfobacterota; class Desulfobaccia; order Desulfobaccales; family 0-14-0-80-60-11; genus SURF-52. The sequence goes on from DYJG01000578.1 coordinate 212, forward strand.
TCCCGTTTACCCCAACAGAAAGTGTGCAATCAACCGGTACACCGGCATGAGGAACATCCCCATGATGCCGGTGTAAAACAGCACCAGGATGAGGATGAAGCCCACGGGTTCCAGGTAAGCATACATGCGGGCCAGGTCCCGGGGCAGGAGGGTGGAGACGATGTGGGAGCCGTCCAGGGGCGGGATGGGGATGAGGTTGAACAGGGCCAGGAAAATGTTGATTTTGACCCCCCAGAGGGCCATTTGCATCAGTCCCAGGTTTGGGGGACCGAGTTGCAGGACATAAGAGAAGAGCACCGCCAGGGCCAGGTTGCTCAAAGGCCCCGCGGCGCTGACAGTGATTTCCCCCCAGCGGTAATTCCGAAAATTCAGAGGATTCACCGGCACCGGTTTGGCCCAGCCGAAGATGATGCCTGCGCCGCTCATCAGGAGGAGGGCGGGCAGGAGGATGGTGCCGATGGGATCGATATGGGGGATGGGGTTTAAGGTGATGCGCCCCAACATCTTGGCGGTGGGGTCACCGTTGCGCAGAGCCACGTAACCGTGGGCCACCTCATGAACGATCACCGAAAAAAGCAGGACCACGGCCATCAAGGCCATTTCCAGGAGGTGGGAGGGACTTAAACTGGGCATGTCAAACTTCCCGGAGCAGCGCTTCCCCGGCCTGCTGCAATTTTTCCAGTCCCGCTGGAGAAAAATCCTCCAGGTAGAACCGCACCACCGGTTCGGTGCCGGAGGGCCGGAAGCAGACCCAACTGCCGTCCTCCAGGATAAACTTATGGCCGTCGACGGTGACGTGCTGCTTCACGGCCTTGCCCGCAAAACTTCTAGGCGGGTTTTGCAGGCGCTCCATGAGCCGGACCTTGGTTTCCGGGGCCAGGGAGAGATTGACCCGGCGGTTGTAAACCGGACCCACCTTGGAAAACAGCTCTTCCAGGAGCTGGGGCAGGTCCTTGCCTTTCCGGGCCACCATTTCCGCCACCAGGAGGTCGGCCAGGATGCCGTCCTTTTCGGGCAGGTGGTTTTTCATGGAAAAGCCTTCGCTCTCCTCCCCCACCAATACCGCCTGATTGCTGGTGATGTATTCTCCTAAATACTTGAATCCTACCTTGGTTTCAAAGACCGGACGGCCGTGCCGGGCCGCGACCCGGTCGATGAGATGGGTGCTGGCCACGCTCCGGGCCACGCCACCCTCCCAGCCCCGGGTCTCGATAAGGTAGTCCAGCAGCAGGGCCAGGATTTCATTGGCTTCATGGTATTCACCCCGGGAGTCCATCACCCCGAAGCGGTCAGCGTCCGCGTCCGTGGCCAGGCCCAGATGAGCCTTGGACTTACGGATGTGGGCGGCCAACTCCCCCAGGAATTCCGCGGACGGCTCCGGCCGGTGGCCCCCGAAAAGGGCGTCCCGGTAGCCGTGGAGCAACTCCACCTCCACTCCGGCTTCCTGCAAAAAGGTATCCAGGTAGCCCCTGCCGGTGCCGTAAAGCACGTCCACCACCACCCGCAAACCGGCTTTTTTTAAGACTTCCACGTCCAGCAAGCTCCGGAGATGCTGAAAATAGCCGGGCCGGGGGTCAATGTCGGTGACCAGTCCCTGGGAACGGGCCTGACTCAGGGGCAGGAGCTTGACGTCTCCGGGAGCCAACTCATTGGCCCGGGTCTCGATGGGCTTGGTCACCGCCTCCGGGGCCGGCCCGCCGCTGGCCGGGGAGAACTTGACGCCGTTGTATTCCGGGGGGTTGTGGGAGGCGGTGATGTTGATGCCGCCGGCCCGGTTTCCTTCCCGGATGGCGAAGCTCACCACCGGGGTGGGGCAATCCCGGGAGGAGAAATAACCGGGAATGGCGTTGCCCGC
>DYJG01000579.1 GCA_020723225.1 Desulfobacca acetoxidans
CCCAGACGGATAATGCCCGCCTTGTCCAGGTGGATCAGAGGGGTGTGAATGGCAATCTCGGTTTCCAGCCGGGTTCCCAACTCGATGACCCGGTTAAAAGCCGCAAAATACTCCGGCCGGCAATCCGGATACCCGGGGTTGTCCAGGATATTGGCGCCGATAAAGAGCGCTTTGGCCCCCAGCACTTCGGCCCAGGCCACGGCCGCGGCCAGAAAGACGCTGTTGCGGAACGGCACGTAGGTGGGGGGAATCCCCGGGGGCTCGATCTCCCCGATGGGCACCGGCACGTGGGTATCGGTGAGACTGGAGCCGCCGATACGTCCCAGGAAGCTAAGATCGGCCTCCAGCAGCCGGTCCACTCCCCAAAACTCTGCCAACGCCCGGAACGCCGCCAATTCCCGGCCGACAGTGCGCTGCCCGTAATTGCCGTGAAACAGGGCCAACTCGAAATCCCGGCGGGCCGCAGCCGCAGCCACGCAACTGTCCAGGCCCCCGCTGAGCAGCACCACTGCCGGGGGTTTAAGACCGTTTTCGGTTTTCGGTTTTCGGTTTTCGGTGACAAGATTGCTGTTTATCAAATCTCCGGCCCCCTCCCCCAATTCTTTTCTATCCATGTTTACTCATGCCCATGCCGCTGGATTTATCTCACGCAAAGCCGTTAATAAGCTAAGACGCCAAGAATCATTATATATTGCGCCTTGGCGTCTTTCCGGGAAGCATAGCGTATGATTTCCAGTGCCGCCTCCCGTATCCCCCGAATCTTTTCTCTCCCACTTCACTCATAACCAAAGCCCCAGAACCCAGAACCCAGAACCCAGAACCACCTTAAACCCCCCGGACCTCCGGCCCCCAGATATATTTATGCAGTTGCAGGTTGAGCCTCAAGGGCAGGCCGCTCTCCAAAATCCAGGCCGCAACCTCCTGGGGCGGAACCGCGCCGAACACCGGGGAAATGAGCAGGGTCACACGGCCGGCCAGGTGATGGCGCTCAATGACCTCCTTAGCCCAAGAAAAGTCGCCCTGATCCGTAATCACGAACTTAACTTCGTCCCCGTCCCGCAACTGCTCCAGGTTGTCCCAGAGATTATGATACGCCATGCCGGAGCCCGGGCACTTCAGGTCCAGGATGCGGCGCACCCGGGCGTCCACCGCCTTGATGGGCCGGGACCCGTTGGTTTCCAGTAACACCGTCAACCCCGCGTCCGCCAGCGCTGAAAGGAGGGGTATGGTCTCGGCCTGGAGCAAAGGCTCGCCGCCGGTAACCAGGACCCGACGAGCAGGATAGGAGACCGCAGTTTTAACCAGTTCCCCCGCGGCCATCTCCTCCCCGCCCTCGTAGGCATAAACGGTGTCGCAATAGCGGCAGCGCAGATTGCAGCCCGCCAGGCGGATGAAAAACGCGGGCAGCCCCGCGGCGGTGGATTCCCCCAGGATACTGTAAAAGGTTTCGCAGACTTGGAGGGTCTGGAGAGGCATAATGATACACATTATCCGCAGCCCCAAGAGAAGTCAACCGGCCGGCCAGGGCAATCGCATGTAACGGTTCTATCCGCGTTCCGGCGAAACACGAGTCGCGATCGCCCTGATAACTGGGTCAAAAGGGGAAGAGGGGAAAAGGGAAAAAAGACTTCTTCCCCTGCCATTACGCTTTCCCTTTTAACCTTTTCCCCTTTTAACCCTAAGTCTATAGACCTATCTCCTATGGTCCTCTCCACTTGTTTTTTACATGCGATAGCCCTGACCGGCCGGCAAAGTCCAGGCTGCACGCAATTGCGCCAGGGAGGCATGGCCGCAGCCGCGGCTGATATCCGGCACAATCTTCAATTCGAGCACCGTTAACCCGTCGAGATTTAGGGGGGTTAATGACATGCCCGGAGAACCTGCGGATAATTATTTAATTAACTTGACAATTTATAATTTTTCAGTATAATCCATTTAAGTTTAGCATGTCAGACTGAAATCAGGGCCACAAGTCCTGGATAAAAAATCGGACGGGGGTGCTAATTCCCCGCCGGTTTTTTTTTGCCTGACTGCTGTGCGCCCTGCTTTTTTGGCGGGAATATCT
>DYJG01000580.1 GCA_020723225.1 Desulfobacca acetoxidans
ATGAATACCGGGTTGTTGCTCCCGGCCCGGCGCATGGACTGGATGATGCGGCCGGGGAGCGCGCCCACGTAAGTACGGCGGTGGCCGCGGATTTCCGCCTCATCCCGCACCCCGCCCAAGGAGAGGCGCACGAATTTGCGGCCCAGGGCCCGGGCGATGGAGCGGCCCAGGGAGGTCTTGCCGGTGCCCGGGGGACCCACGAAACAGAGGATGGGACCCTTCATGTCCGGCTTCAGTTTGCGCACCGCCAGGTATTCCAGGATTCTCTTTTTAACCTTCTCCAGGTCGTAGTGGTCCTCGTCCAGAATCTGCCGGGCCTGGGCCAGGTCCAGGTTGTCCTCGGTGGCGGTATTCCAGGGAAGTTCCGTCATCCACTCCAGGTAGTTGCGGATTACCTGGTGGTCCGGAGAGGTGGGGGGCGTGCGCTTGAGGCGGTTCAGTTCCCGTTCCGCCTCCTTCAAGGCGTGGGGGGGCAGCTCCGCGTCTTCCAATTTCATCTGGATTTCGTCGATCTCCCGGAGGCGTTCGTCCGTCTCCCCCAACTCCTTTTGCAGGGCTTTGATGTGCTCCCGGAGGTAATAATCCTTCTGGGCCTTCTCCATTTCGCCTTTGACCTGGCTTTGAATCTTCTTGCCCAATTCCAGGACTTCCAACTCCCGGTTGATGAAGACCAGAACCTTGTGGAGGCGTTCCTTGACGTCATAGGTCTCCAGCAGCCCCTGCTTTTCCTCCTTGGAGATATTCATGCTGCCCGCGGTGATGTCCGCCAGGACCCGGGGGTCTCCCAATTCTTTAACCAGGGAACCCAATTCGGAGGGCAGATAGGGAGAGAGCTCCAGCATCTTCATGAAGAGGCCCTTGAGACTGGAAACCAGGGCCTCGGTCTCCAGATCGGGTTCGTATTCTTCGGAGATGGGAGTGATTTTGGCCGCCAGGTAGGGGTCCTGTCCCAGCCAGGAATCGACCCGGAAGCGGTAAAGGCCCTGGACCAGGAGGCGCACCGAACCGTCTTCGGGTTTGCGCATCTTTAGAATAGCCGCGGCGGTGCCCACGGAATAAAGATTATCCGGGCCGAAGCCGGCGGGTTTGTCCTCCCTGCTGGCCAAAATCCCCAGGATCTTATCCTGGAGCAGCACCTCGTCCACCAGTTTTTGGCCTCTCTCCTCCCAAAGGACCATGGGCATGATCATGCGGGGAAAGAGGACCAAATCCGAATGGGGCAATACGGGCAGGACCCGGGGGCCGGACGGCTCCTCCGCGTCCATGGAAAAATTCAGTTCATTTTCAGCTTCATTGGCAGTCATCGGTAATTACACCTCAAGATTATTCGCTTTCCGGAATTTCCCGCACCGGGATGCGCCTGCTAATCGCCGCCGGCCGGGGGAGGAAGATCTCCAAGATGCCATCCTGGTACTGGGCCCGAAGCCCCTCGGGATCGACGGCCATGGGGATGCGAAATCTTCTTTCAAAAAGGCCGTGGTTGATCTCGTGGCACAGGAACCGGGCCGCGCCTGCGGGATGCAGCGGACGCCGCCGGCCCCGGATGATGAGCTCCTGGCCGCTTAAGCTCAGAGAGAAGTCTTCTGTGGCCACCCCGGCCAACTCCATCCGCAGCACCAGGCCCTGGGAGGTCTCATAGAAATCCACCGGCGGCCGGAAGGAGACCTCGTTTTCCCTGACATCGCAAACATTATCCATCCAATGGCGCACGCGTTCCTCCAGCCGGTCATAGTCACGCATGATCCTGATCTTGAAAAGGCGCATCTTTTTCCCTCTTAATCCGGTCAGTTCTTTTAAGGTAATAATCTTCAGGGAAAAATCCAGGGAGACAACGATGGTTTTCGCCCTTCAGTCCGCATCCGCCTCAAAAAGTTCCGAGTTCCAGGTTGAAGGCCTCGATATCGACTCGTTCCCAATCTTGGCTTGGGAACAAGGATGAGAGGATGATGGCGGGCGAGGACGCCCGCCCTACAACACCCTAACCCCTGCCCCCTGGCCCCTGGCCCCTGATCCCTGCCCCCTGACCCCTGGCCCCTGATCCCTATCCCAGGGCTATCGCATGTAA
>DYJG01000581.1 GCA_020723225.1 Desulfobacca acetoxidans
CAGATTCCCAGGAGTTTTCGGGCCTTTTTTAATCAGTTAACCGGACAGAAATGGTAAAAATCGTTTTTCGTTTTTGGTTTTTCGTTTTTCGTTAAAAGAGTCAATAAGTTCTTCTGGTTAATTATTACCTTTGTTACATTTGAGTTTGCAGTTTCTGGTTAAAAAATAAAGAGTAATAAATAGAAAGCGGGCTTGAGGCCCGCTTTTTTTAACGAAAAACGAAAAACGAAAAACCGAAAACGGTACTATTCCCCCAGCATTAATAACCGCAAAAGGTCTCCGCCCCCGAAAAGATAGAGCAACGCGGCCCCGGCCAGAAAAGGGCCGTAGGGAATGGCGGCCGTCCGCCAGCCGCCCCGGCGCCAGGCGCCCTGGAACAGGACCGCGGCCAGTCCCACCACGCTCCCCAGGGCCGCGCTCACCAGGATCACGAAGGGCACGGACTTAATCCCCAGGAAGGCGCCGATGAGGGCCATCAGTTTCACGTCCCCGCCCCCCATCCCCATCTTGCCCGTCAGTTTTTCATAAACCCATCCCAAAATGAAGAAAATGCCGCCGCCCGCCAGGACCCCGGCCAGGGCCTCCAGAAAGGTGAGGTGGGGAAAAAGCAGGGAAAAGACCAAACCCAGGACGATGCCCGGGAGGGTGATGACATCCGGGAGCCAGCGGTGCTCCAGGTCCAGGCCGGTAAGAGCGAGCAGCCCGGCCGCGAACGGCCCGTAGATTAAGAGCTGGTAGCTTCCCGGAAACCTGGCCCAAAGGGCCAGGGCCACCATCCCCCCGGCCAGCTCCACCGCGGGATAGCGCCAGGAAATGGGGGCCTGGCAGGAACGGCAGCGGCGCCCCAGGAGAAAGAAACTGGCCAGGGGCAGGTTGTCATACCAGGGAATCAGGACGCGGCAGTGAGGGCAGCGGGAACGGCCCGCCCAGATCCGCTCCTCCAGGGGCAGGCGGGTGATGACCACGTTGAGGAAGCTCCCCAGGGCCAAACCCGCCAGAAAGACCAGAACCTGGATGGCCATTATTTAAAATCAATCGCTGCCCAGGTCCAGGCGGTCTATCCGGTCTAAGGACATATTCCAGTAACCGAGGTCGCTTTCCCCCTCCACTATGGTGTTAACAAAGACCTCGGCCTGCATCCGCTCTCCGGAGGCGAGGGTGATTTCCGCCTGCCGGTAGCCGTCCTTGATGGGGCCGCTGAACTGCACTCTCTGGAGCAGGTTCAGGGCCATCCATTGCTTGGCGGCGTCGTAGCGCAGGGTCAATTCCTGGCGGGTGCCGGGAATCCGGAAGCGGTGGACCATGAAGGCAATCCCGTCCTGGGTAATCACCCTGGTGGGGTATACCGGCGCCGGGGGCGGGGGCGGAGCCTTGTACCGGCAGGCCGGAGCCCACCAGACGACCATGACCAGACAGCAAAGAAATACTTTCTTCCAGGAGAGATTATCGGCGGACTTCGCCTTTCCCAAGGAAAACCGGGTCTTGTCATTCTTCATACCACCCCCGAGGCCAGAAAAGGAACCAGTTTTAAGGTTTAAAGATATTCATACCACAAAGAGAATTCCAGGGGGATTAAAATCGCGGCCCGGATTTTTGCGGATCCTGTCCTTTTTGAGAGGAAGGGGGGAATAAAATGGCAAATATACAATAATGTCTTGTTTTGAAATTGCTACTGACATTATTGTCATTTGTGAAAAATTCTCTATATGGATATCGTGTTGATTTTGTTGATATATTTCGTGGCACCATCTTTGCTCTAAGCTGATGCAGAAATCATTTATCCTCATAGGGAGGGAAGTAAACAATGAATGCGGCTGATACGGCCTTTGTATTGGTTTCCGCCGCCCTGGTGATGCTCATGACCCCGGGGCTGGCCTTGTTTTATGGCGGCATGGTGCGCAGCAAAAATGTCCTGGGCACCATCTTGCAGAACTTTATCATGTTGGGCCTCGTGGGTGTTCTGTGGGCCATTTATGGTTATAGCATGGCCTTCGGTCCCGATGTGGGCGGCATCATCGGCAACCTGGATTGGCTCGGTCTGGCCGGTGTGGGCGGCGAGCCT
>DYJG01000582.1 GCA_020723225.1 Desulfobacca acetoxidans
TGTTTTCTGTTAAAGTTTTGTTGCGAGTTGCGGGTTACGGGTTGCGGGTTAAAAACCAACAAAACCCGCAACTCGCAACCCGTAACCCGCAACTCGATCACGGCTTTTCTTCCACCTCATACCCCGCGTCCCTTAAGGCCCGCAGCACCGCCTCCCCGTGCTCCCGGTCCCGGGTCTCCAGGTTGAGTTCCACCCTAGTATAGTCCAAAGGCAGCTCCGGGGCCAGACGATCATGGAAGAGATGTAAAATATTGGCCCCCTGCTCTCCCAAAAGGCCGGCCAGGCGTCCCAAAGCCCCGGGCGCGTCGCTCAAGGTGACCCTTAAGCTCCAGAGGCGGCGGCGCTCCAGCAAGGCCCGGGGCAGCACCCGCTCCAACAGCGGGATATCAATATTACCGCCGCTCACCACCAGTACCACCTGCTTGCCCAGGTCCCGGTCCTTCAGGGGACCGAGATATGCGGCCGCGGCCGCGGCCCCGGCCCCTTCCGCCAGGATTTTCTTGCCCTCCAGGAGAAAGAGCAGGGCCTGGGCGATTTCCATCTCCTCCACCAGGACCAGGTCCTGGAGGAGTTCTTTCAGCTTGGGGAAGGTGCGGCTGCCGATCAAAGGCACCCGGATGCCGTCCGCCAGGGTGGGGCGGGCCGCAACCGGGGTGGGTTCGCCCTCTTTTAGGGCCGCGGCCAGGGAAGGCACCGCCGCGGCCTGAACGCCGATGACGGCGGTTTCCGGTTTGCGGCTCTTAAGGGCCAAAGCCGTGCCTGCGGCCAGGCCCCCGCCCCCCACGGGGACGACCACCGTGTCCACCCCGGGCAAGTCTTCCAATATCTCCAACCCCAGGGTGCCCTGGCCGGCCATCACCTCCGGGTCGTCATAGGGATGGATAAAGATATAGCCCTGGGCCACCAGTTTTTTAGCACGCTCGAGAGCATCGGAGAGGTCCCGGCCGTAGAGGATCACCTCCGCGCCGTAGCCGGCGGTGGCCATCTGCTTGGAGATGGACGCGCCCTGGGGCATGATGATGGTGGCGGGAACGCCTAAGGCAGAGGCGGCGAAGGCCACGCCCTGGGCGTGGTTGCCCGCGGACGCGGCTACCACCCGGTCTCCTTCGCGCCGTTCTTTCAGGAGCTGGAGGCGGTTCAGCGCGCCCCGGAGCTTAAAGGAGCCGGTGGTCTGGAGGTTCTCCAGCTTGAGGAAGACTTCCCGCCCGCTTTTGCGGCTCAAGGTCTGGGAATAGATTAAAGGCGTGCGCAGCGCCGCGCCCCGGACCCGGGCCTGGGCGGCTTCGATGTCTTTGAGGGTGATGGACATAGTGCGAGAGTGGGCTACAGTGTATTTTAAGCGATTCCACTTGCATGCGCCCCCTCACCCTAACCTTCTCCCCCGCAGGTTGGAGAGGGTTAGGGTGAGGGGTAAAGCTCACAATTGCTCTAAGTCGTTTTCAGCCCCCTCCATTTGCGAGTGAGTCTTACCCTTAAGGAGGTGGCCGCAGTCATTATCCCGCTAACGGGTGAACCTGATGGAATCGATAATCCGCTGCAACTCGGCGCGGTTGGCGTTGAAATCCTTGGGTTCGGAGTAGGCCTGGAAGATGTAGTTATAGTTTTGGCCGTCGAAGACATTCCACTGGATGCGCTGGAAACCGCCCGAGCCCTTCTCCGCGGTCTCGATGGTCTCCCAGCCGATGACCCCTTCCTTGCCGCCGGCGCCGCCCTGGTCCCGGCGCTTCACGGCCAGGTACTTGCCGATGCTCTTTTCCTCCACTGCCGACTTATAGGAGGCGTCCACCGAGGCCTTCCGGGGGAAGCTGGGCACCATCTGCGTCCAATGGATGACAAAGCCGCAGGTAGTTCCCGGCTTCATAAAGATGATGTTGTCCCTTTCGGCGCTGCCGGTGGGGTCACCCCTTTCCAGGCGCCAGCCCGCGGGAACGGTATAGGAAAAATTCCGGACCTTGTTTTGGTAGGTCACAGGCGCGGTGGATACGCCGGTCTTGGTGTCGCTCATCGACGCCGAGCCTTCGTAGGCCTTGGTGGGCTGCTGCTGTTGCTGCGGCGG
>DYJG01000583.1 GCA_020723225.1 Desulfobacca acetoxidans
GGGGATTGCGGATTTCATGGGCCATGCCCGCGGCGATCCGGCCCAGGGCCGCCAGGCGCTCACTCTCTTCCACCCTCAGTTCCAGTTCCTCCTGGGCGGTGAGATCCCGCAGGGCCAAGATGGTTTCCACCGCCCCCCCGGGCTGGCGGTGGACGGAGCCCTGGAAATATACGGGAAAGGAAGCCTGGCCCTCGGGATTTAGGAGAAAACGCCCTTCATAGAAGCCGGTCTCCAGGACCCGGGCCGCGGCGGCCGCCAAGGTGCGGAGGCCGTCCCCTGAGAGAGGGAGGCTTTCCAGGATGTGCGGCGGCAATTGGCCCGCGGGCAGCCGGTAGATTTCCCGGGCCGCCAGATTGGCGGCCAGCACTCTGCCGGCCGCGTCCGTGGTGATAATGCCTTCGTCCAGATGATCCAGGATGCGGGCCAGGTATGCTTCGCTCTCCAGCATGCGGTCGCGCATCCGCTCGTTTTCCCGGCGCAGCCGCTGCCGCTGCTCGTAGCTGCGGACCCAATCCACCAGCATGGGTTCGGGCAAGTCTTCCGGCAGCACTCCCGCCGCGCCCAGCCGCAACGCCTCCCCCTGGACCTCCAGGGGCAGGGGACCCAATACCAGGGGAATCAGGGAAGGACTCATTTTCCGGATCAGGCGCACGCCTTCCAGGAACCCCATACCTTTGAGATTGGGGTCCAGGATCAAAAGGGCCGGTTCCTCGCCGTCCAGCAGCCCCATGACCTGGGTCCAATTCCGGGCCCGACCCACCTGGGACCCCGCAGCCTTGAGGGTGGCGGCGCAACGCTGCGCGCCCGCGGTCCCGCCGGCCACGATAATGGGAGGTTGCCGCTCTTTGCCCGCGGCCTTGGGCCGCTCGCCGGCCGGGCCAAGGGTGGAAGGGAGACCGGATTTGGGATCATCAAATGGCATGGCAGTCGCTCATGAGCCGGTGGGGCGGGCCCCCGTGCACTGGGGCGGGCGTCCCCGCCCGCCGTCATCTTGCAAAACTATTTGTTGGCGCCTTTCTTTGCGTCTTTGCGTCTTTGCGTGAGGTTTCTCTTCTATTTTAACCGGTCCCTATCTGGTCCATGCCCTTCAGGAAATCCTCCAGCCGCCATTCCGGGCCCCAAAGATGGACCTCCCGGCCCAAGGCTAAATTATCCGCTTGCGCCCGCGTCCGGTGGCAGAACAGGAGCAAACGGCCGCGCCCCGGCGCCGCGTTTTCCCGCCAACGCGCCAGCGCCTCTTGGGGATCGTCTCCTTCCCAGAAAAAGATGGTCTCGCGATCCACCTCCTCCGGGGGCCATTCCTCTAGAGGATGAATCCTGGTCCGGGCCGCAAAGGCTTCGAAAAACAGGGCTCCCGGCCCCAAATCCCGTTCTTTCGCCAGCAGGACCACCTCCCGGTCCTGCAGCCGGTGCTCCAGGGTATTGAGCCTGCTGTTTTGCGCCCCTTCCAGTCTCAGTTCTTCCACAAAATCAAAGAAGGCCTTGGGTAAGCCCCGCACCTGCGCGGCCAGATCTTCCCGGGAGAGATGCAGGTCCTCCAGCACCACCCGGGGCAGGGGACCCAGGCGGTAGTTGCCTCCTTCCCCCAGGTTCAGGAGTTTGGCCATCTGGTTGCCCGCATAGAGCGAACGGCTCAACAACCGCAGGTGGGGCTCCACTTTTTCCAGCAACGGCTCATGGTGCAGGGCCACGGCCTGCTGAAAAATATCCGGGAGCTGCCATTTCTCCAGCATCCAGGCCCCCACTGCCGCATGGGGCACGGTGAGAAACTCCTTCTCCGCCTCCAGGGGGTCCCGGCCTTCCATCTGCACCGCCTTGATGGCCGCCAGGAATCGCTCCGGGAAGAGTTCGGTCCACAGGGCCTTGGCAATATCGTGGATCAGGCCCACTATCAGAGCCTCTTCGGGGCTGGGGTAGCCCGCGGCCGACGCCACCAGGGAAGTGGCCACCCCGCAGGCCTGGGAATGATGCCACAAGGCCCCCCGCCCGAAGGGGAGGCCGGAGTAGCGGTAGAGGCCCTCGGCCAGGGAGATGGCCATGGCCAGGTTCTTGAT
>DYJG01000584.1 GCA_020723225.1 Desulfobacca acetoxidans
GATGAGAAGCGCGGCCAGGGTGGTCTTCCCCACCCCGCCTTTGCCGCTGATGGCGATTTTCATGTATAATCTCCTAGTCGTGATTAATGAATCATTATAAAAGATTTACCACAGAGACACAAAGAGCACAGAGAATCACAGTGAAATTATTTTGATTCCAGGCGGCGTTGCCGCCTGGAATCAAAAATGAATCTCCGTGATTCTCTGTGTCCTCTGTGCCTCTGTGGTGAATCTGTTTTCTATGGAGACTTCATGAAAACCGCCATCGAACCCCTGCCGCCGGAGCTGGAGGCCAGCATCCGCAAGCGCCTGGCCGCCAATCCTTTCATCAAATTCGTGGGCATCCAGGTCCCGCAGTTGGGCCGGGGCTTTGCCCGTTTCCTCCTGCCTTTTAAGCCGGAGTTGGCCAATTCCATCGGGTTGCTCCAGGGCGGGGTCATCGCCGCCCTGGCCGATGAAGCCGTGGCCTTCGCGCTTTACAGCCTGGTGAAGGAAGGGGAGACCTTCAACACCGTGGAGATGAAGATCAACTTCCTGGCCGCGGTGCAGGAAGGAGAAGTCGAGGCCGTGGCGCAGATCGCCAAACGGGGCCGCACCATCTCCCTGGGGGAATTCGAGGTGCGCCAGGGAGAGCGTCTGGTGGCCAAGGGGCTGTGCACCTATATTCATCTCGCAAAGAAATAATTGACAGGAGACAGGGAATAGGGGTCAGGGGCCGGGGGCCGGGGACGCATCCTTATAATTCCTGATAGCCGTTCATTTAACTTGGAATTGAGACCTCTGCGAAAGTCCCCGCACTTGTCATTCTGAGGAAGCGGAGCGACCGAAGAATCTCGCTTTTGGCGGCAAGGCTTTTTCCTGCGGTGCCGATGGTTAAAGCGGATTGGAAATAATGGTTCCAAAAAAACCAGATTCTTCACTCCGCTGCGCTCCGTTCAGAATGACAGTAGAGGGACTTTCACAGAGGTCTCAATTTGGAACTGTTTTCGTGCCTCCAAAAAAGAAAAGGCAAGTCCAGGACCCCGCCTCAACTTACCTTAATTCCTCAATTAATTTATGGTGGAGCTGAGGGGATTTGAACCCCTGACCCCTTGAATGCCATTCAAGTGCTCTTCCAGCTGAGCTACAGCCCCAGACCCAAATAAGATAATTAACAAAAGCGCCGGATGCTGTCAAGGGCCGGGAAGACAAATCTTTAGGTGTATGCCGCTGCCGGGGAAATGCGGTTGACCGGGATTTGCAATTTATTCTAAGATTAAGAGTTTCCTGATTATCATCTTCGGGAAAAGGGGGATGAAGGCTTAAGGGCCTGATAAAAGGATAAAAATAGATGCCGCCTGGGAACCGGATCAATGTGCTGTTCGTCATTAAACCCGTGCAATGGAGCGGCGCGGACCGCGTCTTGATGGACGTGGCCGCGGCTCTCGATGGAGAAAAATATCAGGTCATCTTTGCCGTCATCGGCCTGCATCCGGAACAAGAGGCGAAAATTCCCGACCAGTTTCCCCAGATAAGGTTCGAGATGCCGAATTTGCACGGCTGGCGGCAGGTCATTTTTTGCCTCAAACTTGGCTGGGTGATCTATAAGCATAAAATTAAGATTATTCACATGAACAGCTACCATCCGGGGAATTATGTCCGCCTGGCGGCTTATCTTTTCCGGGCGCCCATCATCATCGACCATTGGCACGGCTTCAACCGCTTCAGCTTTAAGAGAAGAATGCTCTGCCGGCTGTATAATCTTTTTACTGATCTCAGCTTCGCGGTCTCCGCGGGGGTGCGGGATTATATCCGGGAGCAGTGCGGCACGGACCCGGCCAAGATCCGGGTGCTGTATAACGCGGTGGACCTGGCGCGGTTTGCCGGCAGCAAGTCTTCCAGAGAAGTCCGGGAAGAGTTGGGAATCCCCCCCGGGGAGCCGGTGGTGGGCCTGGTGGCCCGCCTGGACCACCGGGCCAAGGGCCACCTGGAGCTGATTCAGGCCATGGCCCTGCTGCAAGGCCGCCATGCCTTCCACGCCATGATGGTGGG
>DYJG01000585.1 GCA_020723225.1 Desulfobacca acetoxidans
GCCGGGCGATCTTTTGGGTCTCTTTCAACGTCAGGCAGGTCCCCACAATGGAGCAATGGAGCTGGGTCAGGCTATTGAGGGGGTGCCGGATTCTTTTAGGTTGCGCCATGGCTTGCAGTACCTCAAGGCCCGGGGGTTCCGGTCTGGAACCCCCGGCGATAAAGGTTGATTTATTGAAGGGGGGTATCCATCCCCAATTGGGGCCATTGGCTGATGGCCTCCTGGAGGCGGGTTTCCATTACTTGCAGACGGTCCCTGAGGTTGGCGGCCTCGGGCTCTTCCACGAACCCCGGAAGATTGCCCGCGAGACTATCCAGACAGTGATGAACGTTCTTTAAATCCTCTTCCAGGGTCATGAGGTTGACGATCATTCGCACCATGGGGTTCCTCCCTTTGAGCTTACCGTTAATTCCCTGTTCCAAAAAGTTGTCAGTGGCCAGTGGTCAGTGGCCAGTAAAAACCACAGGTATGCCGGAGACTTACTCCCTCTCCCCCCGCCCTGGAGAGTACCCTTCTCCCCTACCGCTAACTGGCGGGGGGAGAGGGTCGGGGTGAGGGGGGCTGGCTTTTCATGTTTTAAGGGTGCGCCGCCGGCCCATGAATAACTGCCCTATTTGATAACGGTTCTATTCTCATAACAATTTGTTATCAAAGGAGTTTTTCGTAGGGGCGAACCTTGTGTTCGCCCTGAGCGCAGGGTGAACACAAGGTTCGCCCCTACGGGACATCACCTTTTTGACTGCAACTCATTATCAGTTTTTGGCTGGCAGGTATGCGAATCGCAGCCCGGACAAAACCCCTTCTTTTTCCACACGGAGCGGTAGAGAAGGTAAATGGAGCCGATGATCAGAGCTCCGGCCAATAAAAGATCCGTCCAATTCATCTCAACCTCCCAATCCCAGCAGGGTCCCGCCCTGGTAAATGGCGAAGGACACCATCCAGGCCAGGGCCGTGCCATAGGCAAAGGCCACCCCGAACCATTTCCAGGTGCCGAACTCGTGGCGGAAGGCCACGGCCACCACCATGCAGGGCATGTAGAGCAGCACAAAGGCCATGAAGGCATAGGCGCTCAATGGCGTGAACTTATCCTGGATCACCGATTTCAAAGGCTTGGCCTTCTCATCCTCCTCCGGGGCCAGCTTGGCGACCCCGAGGGAAGAAAAGACGTTCATGAAGGCTTCCTTGCCTGCGCCCAGGAAAGAGACGCCGATTTCCTTTAAATCCTCGCCCAAAGAAGGAGTCTCTTCTTTTTTCTCTTCATCCTTTTTGGGAATATAAATCTCCCCCATGGTGCCCACCACGATCTCCTTGGCGATCACCCCGGTGATGAGAGATGCCGCGGCTTCCCAGTTCCCGAAGCCCAGGGGCTGAAGCGCCGGGGCGATGACCGCGCCCGCCTGGCCCAGGTAGGAGTTCTGCTTGTTTTCCACGCCCCAGGGCAGGTTCAGGAGGAACCAGGTGAGGACCGAAACCGCAAAGATGTAAGTTCCGGCTTTGATCAGGAAGTGCTTGCCTTTTTCCCAGGTGTGGATCAGCAGGCTGCGCATCCCGGGCAGCCGGTAGGGGGGAAGCTCCATGATAAATAAGGGGTATTCCCCCTTAAACAGGGTCCGCTTGAAGACGATTCCCACCAGGACGGCCAGGACTATACCTAAGACATACAAGGACCAGATGACCGTGCCCGAGCTGGCCGCAAAGAAGACCCCGGCAAAAAGGACGTACACCGGCAGCCGGGCCCCGCAGGACATGAGCGGCACCAGGAGGGCGGTGAGCACCTTGTCCCGGGGGTTTTCCAGGGTGCGGGTGGCGTAGATGGCCGGGACGTTGCAGCCGAAACCCAGGAGCATGGGGATGAAAGACTTGCCGTGCAGCCCCATGGCGTGCATGGCCCGGTCCATGACGAACGCGGCCCGGGCCATGTAGCCGCTGGCCTCCAGAAAGGTGATGAAGAACATCATGGCAAAGATCACGGGCACGAAGACCAGGACGAAACCGGTGCCGGCCATGACGCCTTCGGTGGCCAGGGACG
>DYJG01000586.1 GCA_020723225.1 Desulfobacca acetoxidans
CGCTTTGCCCTGTTGACTGATCTTTACCAGTTGACCATGGCCGCGTGTTATTTCGATCAGGACATGCATGAGGAGGCCACCTTCAGCTTCTTCATCCGCAAGTACCCGGCGCATCGGGGGTACTTCGTGGCCGCGGGCCTGGAAGAGGCCTTGCGGTATCTGGAGACTTTGCGGTTTGCGGAGGATGATCTCGCCTATCTTGAGTCCACCGGCTTGTTCAAGACAAAATTCCTGGATTATCTCAAAGGAGTGCGCTTCACCGGCGAGGTTTTCGCCTTGCCGGAAGGGTCCGTCTTCTTCAAGGATGAGCCGGTCCTGGAGGTGAGCGCGCCGGTGATCGAGGCCCAGTTGGCGGAGACCTTCATCATCAACGCGGTGAGCCTCCAGACCTTGATTGCCAGCAAGGCGGCCCGGTCCTTTGCCGTGGCCCAGGGACGGCCCCTGATCGATTTCGGCTTAAGGCGCTGCCAGGGCACGGATGCGGGCCTGAAAGCGGCCCGGGCCAGTTTTCTCGCCGGCTTCCAGGGCACCAGCAACGTCCTGGCCGGAAAACTCTACGGCCTGCCCATCTTCGGCACCATGGCGCATTCCTACATCACCAGTTTTCCCCGGGAAATCGAGGCCTTCCGGGTCTTTGCCCGGGTCTTCCCGAAGATCACCACCCTCTTGATCGACACCTACGACAATGCCGCCGGGGCGCGCAAGGCCGCTCAGGTGGCCAGGGAGATGGAGGCCCGGGGCGAAAGGCTGCAATACGTGCGACTGGACAGCGGCGACATCGCCGCCATCAGTAAAGAGGTGCGGCAGATCCTGGATGAAAACGGCCTGGAAGACGTGAAGATCCTGGCCAGCGGCGGCTTCGATGAATTCAAGATGGCCCAGGTCCTGGACGCGGGCGGCCGGGTAGACAGCTTCGCAGTAGGCACCAAGATGGGGGTGTCGGCAGACGCGCCTTATTTCGACTGCGCCTATAAACTGGTAAAATATGGGAAGCGCCCGGTGATGAAGCTCTCCACCGGCAAGGTCACCCTGGTGGACAAAAAGCAGGTCCACCGTTACTTTGACGCCCAAGGCCGGATGGCCCGGGACATCATCGCCCTCCGGGATGAGCCGGCGCCGGGAGGAGCGCCCTTGCTCCGGCAATACATGGCCGGAGGCCGCGTTATCAAGGAGCTGCCCGCTTTAAAGGAATCCAGGGAATATTTTCTTTCCCAATTCGCCCTGCTGCCCGAGGCATATAAAACTCTGGAGGACCCGGCCCCTTATCCGGTGAGCTTAAGCCCCGGGCTCCGGGACTTGCAGGCCCGGGTGGAGGAAGAGATTCAACAACGCGAACTGTAGCGAACCTTGTGTTCGCCCAACGTCCCGGGGCGAACACAAGGTTCGCTACGTAAAATTTTGATAACAAACTGATTTCAGGAGAAAAATAAACCTCTATGGGCATCACCGAAACCCTCTGTTATTACAATACCCAATTCATCAACCAATGCAGTTACTTCGGGGTCTTTGTGCTCATGGCCCTGGAGAGCATGATTGCGCCTATTCCCAGCGAACTGGTCATGCCTTTTGCCGGGTTCCTCATCTTCACCGGCCAATTCGATCCCTGGGCGGTGCTCATCGCCAGCAGCCTGGGGTCCATCGCCGGCTCGCTCCTGTCCTACGGCATGGGCGTTTTGGGGGAGCCGGTGGTCTATCGCTACGGCCGGTATCTGCTGCTCAACCCCCATCACCTCGAATGGACGCATAAATTTTTTGAACGCCACGGCGGCAAAACCATCTTCATCGCCCGGTTCATCCCCGTGGTGCGCCACCTCATCTCCATCCCCGCGGGTTTTGCGCGCATGCCGCTTTTTCCCTTCATTCTCTATACCCTGGTGGGCGCGACCATGTGGAACATGTTCCTGGTCTACTGCGGGGTACGCCTCAAGGAAAACTGGCGGATTATCCAACAGTATACCCATATCATCGATTATTTCGTGGTGGCCGGGCTGCTGGCGGCCGGGGCCTACCTGGTGTGGAAACTCAAG
>DYJG01000587.1 GCA_020723225.1 Desulfobacca acetoxidans
AAGTGCACTATTTCCATAAGAGCATGGAAGATCCGGCCAGGCCCCTGGTGGCCATCATCGGCGGGGCCAAAATCTCCGGCAAGCTCACCGCCCTGGTCAATCTCCTGAAGCACGTGGATAAGTTGATCATCGGCGGGGCCATGGCCAATACCTTTTTGAAGGCCATGGGCTACAACGTGGGCAAATCCCTGGTGGACGACACCCTGCTGGATACTGCCAAAGACTTGATGGCCGCGGCAATCTCCAAAGAGATCAAGTTTTATCTGCCGGTGGACTGCGTGGTGGCCGACCGCCTGGAAAAGCAGGCGGAGACCAAGATCACCCCGGTGCAGGAAGTGCCCCAGGATTGGTTGATCGTGGATATCGGCCCGGCCACGGTCACCCTCTTCGGGGAAGCCCTCCAGAACGCCAAGACCATCATCTGGAACGGCCCCATGGGCGCGTTCGAGTACGATGCGTTCGGCCGGGGCACCATGGCCATGGTCCACAAGGTGGCGGAATCCTACGCCCTGACCATCGTCGGCGGCGGGGATACGGACGTGGCCGTGCACAAGGCCGGAGAATTCCAGAGATTTTCCTATGTTTCCACCGGCGGCGGCGCTTTCCTGGAACTGCTGGAGGGCAAGAAGCTGCCGGGCATCGCGGCCCTGGAGAATTGGGCCAAGAAGAACGGCCATGATTGAGCGCCAACTTTTAATCGCCGGCAATTGGAAGATGCACAAGACCCAAGGAGAGGCCCGGGTTTTGACCCGGGAAATCCTTAGGGGTTTAAGCTACGGCCTCAGGGCCGAAGTGATGGTGGCGCCGCCTTACACCGCCTTGGCCGCTGTGGCCGCGGAACTTAAGGGCTCCACCATTACTCTGGGAGCCCAGGACGCGTTTTGGGAACAGCAGGGCGCCTACACCGGGGCCATCTCCCCGGTGATGCTGGCGGACGCGGGCTGCCATTACGTGATCGTGGGCCACTCCGAAAGGCGCCAGCACTTCGGAGACAGCAACCGGGACGTCAACCGCAAGCTCCTGGCGGTCCTGGATGCGGGCCTCACCCCCATTCTGTGCATCGGTGAAACCATCGAAGAGCGTCAGGCCGAAAAGACCCTGCTCGTGGTGGCCGAGCAGCTAAAGGAAGGTCTGGCCCAACTGCCCGCCGGGTCCCGGGAGCGGGTGGTGATCGCCTACGAACCCGTCTGGGCCATCGGCACCGGCCTCACCGCCACACCTAGCCAGGCCCAGGAGGTACAAGCCTTCATCCGCAGCCTGCTCCGGGAGTTGATCGACCAGGCCGCGGAAAGCACCCGCATCCTCTACGGCGGCAGCGTCACTCCGGATAACGCGGCATCCTTGCTCTCCCAACCCGATATCGACGGCGCCCTAGTGGGAGGCGCGTCCTTGAAGAGCGACTCGTTCTTGAAGATTATTACCGCAGCAGGCTGATTTAGTAGCCAGTGGTCAGTTGCCAGTTTTTTCTGACTACTGACTACTGACAACTGACCACTGACTACTGGCTACTTTTCATCCCGAAAAATCTCTTGCGCCCAAGCCATGGGTTTCCTATAATAATAAGTTGATATGAGCACAATCGTCGTCGTCATTCATATTCTGGTCTGTCTGGCCCTGATTTTCATCGTGCTCTTGCAGCACGGCAAGGGCGCGGGTATCGGCGCGGCCTTCGGAGGCTCCAGCCAGACGGTGTTCGGCTCCACGGGCGCGGCTCCTTTTCTGGCGAAACTCACAGCCGCGGCGGCCATTCTCTTTATGGTCACCTCATTGGGCCTGACCTTTTTAGGCCGGCAGAAGGACACCTCGGTGATGCGGGGCGCGAGCGGCCCGCCGGCGCAGCAGCAAACGGTTCCCGCCGTCCCGGCGCCGCCCGCACCATTGCCCGCGGCTCCGGCCCAACCTGCGCCTGCTCCTCCAAGCTCGAAATGATATGCTCCTGCCGAAGTGGTGGAACCTGGTAGACACGCCATCTTGAGGGGGTGGTGGGGAATACCCGTGCGGGTTCAAATCCCGCCTTCGGCACCA
>DYJG01000588.1 GCA_020723225.1 Desulfobacca acetoxidans
AACTGAAGCGCCGGCCTTTGGGCAAACCCTTCAGCTTTATCTGCGCGGACCTGAAAAATATCAGCGAATATGCCCTGGTGGGCAATTACGCCTATAAGACCATGAAGCGCCTGCTGCCCGGGCCTTATACCTTTATTTTGGAAGCCTCCCGCCTGGTGCCCAAGATTTTGCAGACCAAGCGGCATACCGTGGGCATCCGGGTGCCGGACCACCCCATCTGCCAGGGGCTGCTGAAACTGCTGGGGCATCCCATCATCTCCACCAGCGCCAGCCTCCCGGACGGGCCGGTATTCAGCGACCCCGAAGAAATCGCCGAAAAATTCAAACCCCACCTCTCCATGGTCATCGACGCGGGTATCATCCTGCCCGCGCCCTCCAGCGTCATTTCTTTGATCGACGATGCACCGGAAGTAATCAGGGAAGGCAAGGGTGACGTGTCTAGCTTCGCATAAAAGATTCACCACAGAGACACAGAGGACACAGAGATTCACAGAGAATAAATAAAGAGGGTGGGCCAGAGGCCCACCCTCTTTAATATTTTCCTCTGTGAAACTCTGTGCTCTCTGTGTCTCTGTGGTGAATCTTTTATTTAAACCACGGCGGTAAAAATGCGGGTTCCGGGTAAGGGAGGGACAGGTTCGTCAGGCTCTCTTCTGTTTCCTGGCCCAGGAGCAGGCGCAGCAGGGAAAAGCTGTCCTTTTCCGGGTACACGGCTTCCACCCTGCCTTTGATGCCGCCCATACGGCCGGCCTTCTCAATGGCGTCCTGGAGATTGCCGAACACGTCCACCAGTCCCGCGTTTTTGGCTTCCTCACCGGTGTAGACCCGGCCTTCCGCCAGTTCCTTCATTCTTTCCAGGGGAATCTTGCGGTTCTTGGACACGTCCCTAATAAACTGTTGGTAGACATTATCCAAAAGGTCCTGGAGATAGGCCTTATCCTCGGGGGTCATGGGCCGGAAGGGAGAGCCGACGTCCTTGTAGCGGCCGGCCTTGAGGGTGGAGAAATCCAAACCCAGCTTTTTGGTAAGCTGCTCCACGTTGGTGAATTGCATGATGACGCCGATGCTGCCCGTGGCGGTGCCCGGATTGGCCATGATCAAGTCCGCGGCGGAGGCCACGTAATAGCCCCCGGAGGCGGCCACGGTGCCCAGGGAGGCCACCACTTTCTTGGTCTTGCTGACCTTTTTGACCTCCTGCATGATCTCCTGGGAGGGACCCACCGCGCCGCCGGGAGAGTTGACCCGGAGCACCACGGCTTTGATGCTGCGGTCATTTTTGAAGCGGTCCAGTTGCTTTAAGTAATTGCGGGAGTCGGCGATCACTCCCTTGATTTCCACCACCCCCACCTTTTCGCCGCCGGTCCAGAACTCCCCCTGCCGCAGCCAGGGGAGGGTTAACAGAGAAACGCCCAGGAAGACGGCCACCACCAGGGCCGTCACCAGAAAGGCATTCAGGAGGGGGTGTCGTTTCATGATGGCTAACCGTTATTTTTCATTTTCTTGAGTTCGCTCTCCTCCAGGGTTTCCCGGAGAATATCCCCGAGATTGGAGGTGGCTTCCTGGCGGTTATGGAGATAATCCCGGTAATGGGACTGCTCCTCATCGGTCTCCAGGCGGCGGATGCTCAAGCCGATGCGCCGTTCCGTGGGGGAGGAGTGAATCACTTTGGCCTTGATGGGGTCGCCGACTTTCAAGGCGGCCATGCGCTGCTTGTCCCGGCCCATTTCGGAGATGTGCACCAGGCCTTCGATGCCTTCCTCCACTTCCACGAAGAGGCCGAAGTCGGTGATGTTGGTGATGGGGCCGGTGACCGTGGCGCCCACCGGGAACTTCTGGTCGATGCTCTGCCAGGGGTTGGGGTTCAGGTCCTTGATGGACAGGGAGAAGCGCTCGTTGTCCTTGTCGATGAAGAGCACCTTGGCCTGCACCACCTGCCCTTTTTTGTAGAGTTCCGAGGGGTGTTTGAAGCGCTTGGTCCAGGAGATGTCGGAGATGTGCACCAGGCCGTCGATGCCTTCATCA
>DYJG01000589.1 GCA_020723225.1 Desulfobacca acetoxidans
CCGCCATTTTGCAGATCTGGGCGCAGTCGCCGCAATCGGGGCAGAGCGCGGTGGGGCGCCGCCGGAGCAGCGAAAACCGGGCCACCAAACCGTACAAGGCCCCCAAGGGGCACAAGGCCCGGCACCAGAAGCGCCGATCCACTCTCTCCGCGGCCACCACCAGGGCAAAGAGAACCAGGGTAAGAAAGGGCAGGAGGTAAACCAAGGGCTTAAAAGGCAGCACTGAGGCCTTCAAGGCCTGGTACACCGGTTCGCTCACATAGGTGAAAGGCTCGCCCAGACGGTACAAGGTAAGCCCGGCCTTTTCCACCCCGTAGCCGAACGCGGGATAAAAGACGATGGCCAGGGAGCGGTAGAGCAGCGACAGGGGATCGAACAGTCCCACCAAGTTCAGGGAAAAGGGGGCGGCCGCCAGCAGGGCGATGAGCAGATAGTACTTGCCCTTACGCCAGCGGGCGGCTACGCCCCGATCCTCCCGGGGCCGAAACAGCAGGCGGCGGCAGCCGTCCAAGGCAGTGCCCATGGGGCAGACCCAGCCGCAGAAAAAGCGGCCCAGGACCAGGGTCAGGGCCACGAACAGCAGCGACCACCAGAGTCCGGCCACTATGGGGCTAAAGGTTAGCAGATGGGCCGCCAGGACCAGGGGGTCGAAGCGGAAAAAGAGGTCCACCGGCCAGTATAAAACCTCCCGGCCCACGTATTCGGCTTTGAGGAAGAGAAAGACGAACAGGGCGAAAAAAAAGATTTGGGAGAAACGCCGCAGGTTAATCCATCTTCGGCGTCGGAAAGAAAGTTTTTGAGGTTCCATAGAGTTCAAAGTTCAAGGTTCAAAGTTCAAAGCTATTAGGGTGCGCACTGTGCATCACGATAAAAGCCCACCGCTTCCATGACCGGGGGTGGGCCAATACCTCTTGAATACTTAAGATAATTATCGCAGAAAAAATCTAAAAATGCCCTGGAGAAATGTTATTTTTCTTAAATTTTCAACGCTTCAAGGTATTCCGAGGACAGAAGGCAGAGACCATTCACGAGTAGTGTTCTAACGCATTAGCTGTTCAATGAGAAAACCGACAATCGCCCCTAAAAGGGCACCAATCAATATAACTCCTCCCGCCACCAAGATAAAGCCGCCGGTAATGCCGAATATTACCCCCGGAGACTTGGCTAGTTGCCACCCCCAACTTCCTCCTAAGTTCCCACCCAATACAATCCCAATATACAGGGCAAAAGGAATAGAAATAACTATACCGATTATGCATCCAACCTTTGCACCTTTGCTGAGACTACGAAAAGGCTTTATCATGAGATAATCTTGTCAAAATGGCCCTGGAGCAAAGCGGGCGGGGAAACCCCGCCCGGTCTCTTCAACTTTGAACTTTGAACCTTGAACTTTGAACTAAAGGCGATCTCAACCGCCCAACACCTTGATCTTATTCAGGTCCATCTCCCCCCGGCCCGCCTCAAAGGACCTTTTGAGGTATTCGATGTCCCCGGGCTTGAGCCCGAACAAAGTGGCGCCTACCGCGTCCAGGGCCACGGGGTCGGCGCCCGCGAAAACCAGGTTCTTAACCTCCACGTCTTCCGGCCGCCCCCCGGAAGGGCCGTTGCGCAACATGATGCGAGTGGCGTCCAGAATGTGCAAATCCGGACGCAGGATCAGGTTCATGTCGGCGATGTTCTGGTTCAGGGCGGGGTGCAAGTTCTGGCGGTGGCCGCCGAGAGCCCCCATCACGTTCTTCAGACACATGGTCAGACCCACACGGGCATGGTGCTTGGCCACGGCGATGTTGATGAAGCGGTCCGCTTCGAGGACATCACGGTAATAATACCAGGTCTTCAAGGCCTTGGCCTTTTCGGCCTTCACCTCCACATAGCGCCGTTCGTCCACGAACTCCAGGATCACCCGGGGGTCTTTAATACCCTGCAACGCGGCTTCGATTCCCGAATTCTTATAGGTTTTCCGGGGATCGTAATTGGGGCGGTCGAAGACCTTCACCAGTTTGGCCCCCGCGTCCAGGCA
>DYJG01000590.1 GCA_020723225.1 Desulfobacca acetoxidans
GTCCCGGGGCCGGGGAAAGGCATGGGCGCCTCCCTCCTTCCCGGGGAAGCTCAAACCATGGGCCGCGGCCAGCCGGTTGAGAACGTGGATGCCCACAGTGAGAGAGATTTGCTGACAGGCGATGCCGTTGACCAGGGCTTCAAAGACATTGGGAAAGCAGGGCGGCTTGAAACCCCGGAATTTTTCAGCTAAGGGCCGCAATTGCGGGTCCGACTCGGCAAATCGGTAAAACTTGGTCAAATCAACCCGGAGGCCCAAAAGCCGGTCCAAAACCATAGACAGAAGAGATATGGCTGAAGGTGAAGGCTTTAATCCCCAGGCCTGCACCCGGACACCGGGAGCAGCAGCCGGCCCGGTTTGGGTGACGGCCACCTCCACCGGTTCATCCCGGATGGTCAAAACCCGGCGGTAAGCCCGGCCGTCCCAGCGGTCCACCAGATTGTGGGGCCGCCGCCGCAGGACCCAGGCCGTCAGGTCCAGCCGGAAAGGGGGCACGGCCTCCAGGGAGAAGGAAAAATCCGTCACTTAGTTCCATCAGGAGAGCAGCTTGGTGACAGTTACCAATCCTGCTCGTCCAGCTTTTCCAGCCGGGCCACCTTGTCCAGGCGGCGCCGGTAGCGCTCGCCGTCCTTGAAACGGGCCTTAAGGAAAGTCTGCACCAAATCCGAGGCCAGGGCGGAGCAGGTCACCCGGCCGCCCAGGCACATGACGTTCATGTCGTCGTCTTCCACCCCCTGGTGCGCGGAATAGACCTCGGTGATCAACGAGGCCCGCACTCCCGGGATTTTGTTGGCGGCCACGCAGGCCCCCACGCCGCTGCCGCAGATGGCCACCCCCCGCTCCACTTCGCCTGCGGCCACGGCCCGGCCCAGGGGCACCACGTAATCGGGGTAGTCATCTTTCGGGTCATACTCCCGGGCCCCGAAATCCACTACCTCGTGTCCCTGGTCCGTCAACTCTTCTTTCAGCCGTTCTTTAAGCTCAAAGCCGCCGTGGTCGGCGGCGATTCCCAGGCGCATCATATTCTCCTTAATGAGTTGCGAGTTCCGAGTTACGGGTTACGGGTTGCAAGTCTTCCGATAAATCATAACAACTTTTAGGCAGGTGAAGCCTTAACCACTCCCCTCAGAATGACAAGTGAGACGACTTTCGCAGAGGCCTCAACTCAAAACTCGCAACCCGCAACTCGGAACTGTTTTTATAATAGTTCCTTGACTTTGCGCACTATAGCCCCCGCGGAAATTTCTTCGTAATCCAGCAATTCCTGTGGCTTGCCGCTTTTGGGTTGCCGGCGCACCGCCAGGGAATGCACCGGGCAGGGCATGGCGGCCAGGGCGCTTGCCACCGCTTCCCCCAGGCCCCCTTCCGGGTAGTGGTCTTCCACGGTGATCAACACGCCGGTGTCCCGGGCGGCATCCTCCAGGGCGCATTGATCCAGGGGTTTGATGCTGTAGAGGTCGATGACCCTGATGATGATTCCTTCTTGCTGCAAAATTTCGTAAGCCGCCAGGGCCTCATGGAGGGTCACCCCCGCGGCGATGACTGCGGCCAGGTCTCTCTCACTCCGGCGCAAGACCTTGCAGCCGCCGATAAAAAATTCTTCATCCGGTCCATAGATAATGGGCGTGGCCATCCTGGTGGTGCGCAGATAGCTGATGCCCCGATGGCGGGCCATGGCTTCCACCAGTTTTTCGGTGGACACCGCGTCAGCAGGATAAAGCACCACGCTGTCCAATACCGCCCGGAACATGGCAAGGTCTTCCAGGCCCATCTGCGACGGCCCGTCTTCGCCGATGGACACGCCCGCATGCGAGCCCACGAATTTGAGATCGGGATCGGAATACCGGCTCATCCGGATCTGGTCAAAAGCCCGGGTGAAAAACGCCGCGAAGGTGGACATGAAAGGGCTTTTACCCCGCCGGGACAGGCCCAAACCTAAGCCCACCATGTTCTGTTCGGCGATGAACATCTCAAAAAACCGCTCCGGATAGGCCTTCTGAAAGATCTCGGCCATGGTG
>DYJG01000591.1 GCA_020723225.1 Desulfobacca acetoxidans
GGAACGAGGGGGGGAGGTTCCAGGTTCCAAGTTGAGATCGGATTACTTGGAAAAAATTTTGTACTCAATATCTTCGGCCAAGATACCGATAAAAGAGTGATAAGTCTGCATTAATTTCCACTGCATCAATAAGGCAGCTAATTTGGCAGATAACCAATTATCCCGGGAGCAGGGAGCGTCTCCGAAAGACCGGCTCCCCGCCGTTTCTCTGGGCCGGTATGTGGCATTGCTGGCGGCCGTCTGGACCGGGGTAATGGTCTTATCCCTGGCCGGGAACCTCTACCAGGAGCGGCAGGCCACCCTGGAGATTGCCCGCACCGAGGCCCGGAGCCGGATCAGCCAGATGTCTCTTTACCGGCACTGGAACGCCCTGCACAAGGGGGTATATGTTGAAGCCGATGAACAGACCCCGCCTAATCCCTATCTCGGCTGCGTGCCGGAGCGGGACCTGGTCACTCCCTCGGGGCGGAAGCTGACCCTGGTGAATCCCGCGTACATGAGCCGGCAAATATATGAGTTGGGGCTGCGCCAGAAAGAACTGGGGGGACGGATCATCAGCCTGCGCCCCCTGCGCCCGGAGAATGCTCCCGATGTTTGGGAGACCCAGGCTCTTAAAAAGCTGGAGGAGGGGGCTTCTGAATATAGCTCGGTGGATTCTCTGCCGGACCAGGATTACATGCGTCTGATCCAACCCAAGGTGACTGAAAAGGCCTGTCTGGAGTGCCATGCCACCCAGGGCTACAAAGAGGGCGATATTCGGGGAGGCATCAGCGTCATGATTCCCTTATCCCCTTTGTGGGCCGCCAACAAAAGCCATGTCGCCATGATTTGGCTGAGCCACGGCGTCCTGTGGCTGCTGGGGTTGGGGGGAATCTTCCTGGCGGCCGCGCGCCTGGACAAAAGTTTGAACCGGCAGCGGCGGACGGAACTGGAACTCCTGGAAGCCAACCGCACCCTGGAGGCATTGATTGAGGCCTCCCCCCTGGCCATCATCGCCCTGGACGCCCAGGGATGCGTGCGCCTGTGGAATCCCGCGGCTGCCGGCATCTTCGGCTGGCAGGCCTCCCAGGCCGTCGGGCGCCCGCCGCCTTTCCTCCCTGATAACCCGCAACCGGAATTCCAGGAAATCTATTCCCGGGGCTTGCAAGGCGAGCCGGTGAGCGGAGTGGCTTCCTGCCAGCATCGCAACGGCATGGCCCTGGATGTCAGCTTCTCCATGTCCCCCCTGCATGGCTCCGAGGGTGTCTTGGAAGGGGTGATGGTGGTATTGGAAGATATCACCGAGCGCCTGCGCACCGAGGAAGAACTGTTTAAGGCCAACGAAGAACTAAAGGCTTGGGTTTATGAATTTAGCCGCCGCAATAAGGATATTACTCTGCTCAATGAAATGGGAGACCATCTCCAGGCTTGCCGTTCCGTCGAGGAAGCTTATGCGGGAGTAAGCCGGTTCGCCTCCTGCATGTTTCCCGATTTATCGGGGACTCTGTTCATGTTTAATGCCCAGAAGCATGTCCTGGAAGCGGTGGCCCATTGGGGAGAACCCTGGACCGGGGAGACGATCTTTCCCCCCGATGAATGTTGGGCTTTAAGGACGGGAAAGGAGCACCTGGTCCAAGAAACCGACTCCGATTCGCAGTGCGGGCACTTGGATGGTTTCTCCCGGGGCTATATGTGCGTCCCCATGATCGCTCACGGAGAAATCCTGGGGTTGCTCTCACTGCTGAAAAACGCTCAGGAAAGCTCTCCGGATGAAACCTTGGGCGAGTCAAAAAGGCGGTTGGCTATTACCGCAGCCAAGCAGATCGCCCTGTCTTTGGCCAACCTCAACCTGAGAAATTCCCTGCAGGAACAGGCCATCCGCGATCCCCTGACAGGGCTGTTCAACCGACGGTACATGGAAGAAATGCTGGAGCGGGAGGTCTTTCGAGTCCGGCGCAAAGGCGTGCCTTTGGGAATTATCATGCTGGACCTGGATCATTTCAAACATTTTAACGACACCTTCGGCCACGAAGGGGG
>DYJG01000592.1 GCA_020723225.1 Desulfobacca acetoxidans
CCGAGAGGTTGGCGGGCGGGGACGCCCGCCCCACGGCAAGGAAGCCCGCCCCACCAGCTTTTTCATCCTTTGCGGGTGGACCAAAGGATCATGAGTAGCTGTTCCAAAAAGTTGTCAGTGGCCATTAAACCAGTGCGTGCCCCGGACTTACTCCCTCTCCCCCCGCCCAAATAATACCATACTACCCTGCCGCCAACTGGCGGGGGGAGAGGGCTGGGGTGAGGGGGGCCAGCTTTTCATGTTTTATGATTACGCCGCAGGCCCATGAATGATTGCTTGGAAAAATCCTGAAAAGTTTTGTCTTGCCCTGGAACAAGCCAGGCCTAACGAACCCAACTTTGAACCTTGAACCTTGAACCTTGAACCTTGAACCAGTCTTCACTTCCCCCCCTCATCCAGCACCTGGCGGATGACCCGGGCAAAATCCGCAATGGTCACCGGTTTCGAAAGAAACTCACGGATGCCCAATTGCCGGGCCGATTCAGGAGAAACGGAATCGCTGTAGCCGGAGCAGAGAATTATGGGCAAGTCGGGGCGGATTTTGGTAAAATCCGCCGCCAGTTCCAACCCCGTCATTTGCGGCATGGTCAGGTCGGTGATGACCAGGTCGAATTCCTGGGGCCGGCGGAAAAACACCTCCCGGGCTTCCAGGCTGCTGGTCAGGGCCGTTACCCGGTAGCCCAGATGCGTCAGGAGACGGCGGCCCACCGCGGCCACCGGCTTTTCGTCCTCCACGTAGAGAATGCGCTCCTTTCCGGGCGCCAGGGGATTCATTTTTTCTGCTCTGGGGGCGGGGCCGTTCTCCAGGCGGGGCAGATAGACCTGGAAGACGGAGCCATCCCCCGGCTTGCTCTGCACCATGATGGCCCCCCCCAAGCGGGAGACGATGCCGTGGACCACCGCCAATCCCAAACCGGTGCCTCTCCCGGGGTTCTTGGTGGAGAAATAAGGCTCGAAGATGCGTTCCAGAATTTCCGGTTCCATGCCCTGCCCATTGTCGCTCACCGTCAGCCGCAGGTAGGAACCGGCCGACAAAGAGTGGGAGCCGCCAACCATGGGGGTATCCAGGTCCACCCGCGCCAGGACGACCTCCAGGACCCCGCTCCGGTCCGGCATAGCCTGGTAGGCATTGGTGCAAAGATTCATGATCACCTGATGTATCTGGGTGGGATCGGCCATCACCGCGCCGCTCTTCCGGTCGATTTGAGAGCGGATCTCGATGGTGGAGGGCATGGAGGCCCGGATCAGATTCAACACCTCCTTGACCATCAGGTGGACCTGGACCCGCTCTTTCTTCAGGTCGATGCTGCGGGTGAAAGTGAGAATCCGGCGTACCGCTTCCTGGGCCCGTTTCCCGGCTTGCAGCACTTCCAGCAGATTGGCCTTAACCTTGTCCAGTTCCGTACCCTCTTCCAGGGACAGCAGGGTCAACTCGACATTTCCCTGGATGGCGGCCATGATATTATTGAAATCGTGGGCGATTCCTCCCGCCAGGGTGCCGATGGCCTCCAGTTTTTGAGATTGGCGCAGTTGATTTTCCAGTTTGGCCTTTTCCAACTCCGCCACCTTCCGGTCGTTGATATCCAGGGCGTGGCCCAGGATCACTTCCCGTCCCTGGTAATGGAGGGGCATGGCCAGCATTTCCACCCAGCGGCTCTCTCCCGACTTGGTCAGCCACCGGACTTCCCGGTGCGCCACGGCCGCCTCTCCCCGCTCCAGGGAACCCAACAAATATTGGCACAACTCCCGGTCCTCAGGGTCGATGATCTCCAGAGCCTTGATCCCCAACAGCTCCTGCAGGGTGTAGCCGTATTTTTCAATGGCCTTCTTATTGACATAAATGATGTGGCCGTCCTCAATGATCAGAATGACCGCCAGGGAGTATTCCGTGAGCAGGCGATACCGCTCCTCGGAATCCTTCAGGGCCTCCAGGATGGATTGTATCCGGCGCTGGTCCGCCTCCAGGCTGTCCACCATGGAATCGAAGGCCTGGGCCACCTGGCCGATTTCGT
>DYJG01000593.1 GCA_020723225.1 Desulfobacca acetoxidans
AAATTTTCTTATATAGATACTGACAATTTCAGGATTAATTCCGAGTAATTAAGTAGGGTTTGGGCGGTTAAAGAGAAAAGGTATTGGTAGCATATAGGCATTTCTTGGCCAGAGAGCTCCAGATTCTCCCTGGCCAAGTCCGTTGAGTCGACCTGACTCAGATTCATGGATTTCAACCGCAAACCAGGGCTAAAAAGAGCCCAAGAGCCAATAAGAGCCACCTGATTTCGGCGCGCATGGCTTCCCCCCTTTCTTTTTTCTTAAAGATAAGGCTTGGCCGGAGGAAATCCAGCCCTCAACCACCCGGGGAGCATTTGGGTAAACAGGAAGTGTCCAAATTTTTTGCGCCATGAGAAAAAAATTGATTCTTGTCGTTCCCGGTTTTATAATTGCGAAAATTTTCCCAAAGGAGGTGATCCCAGGTGCATCGACCCATGCCGGTAATTCGCAGGAAGTCCTGAAGCCCGGGTGTTCGGGGGGCCTTGGCAAGGCCCGCATCCCTAAGGCGCTGGATGAGGCCGGGGAGGATCGCCTGGGATTGGGACTGCAAGCAATAAGTTCTTCTTAGGATTCCATCCTTTCCTACCTCAGGTCATCTCCTTCCATCGGTCTTCATTCCAGCCTGGTTTTCCGGACCCGCACATCCGGGCGCGGTCGCGCCGTGATTTTGTGGCGCAGGGGTAAGCCGAACAAGTATCGCCGACCGCGGTGAAGTTGGCTGCGCGACTGCCGCCGGCTGTTGCCGGTCGCGCGCGTTGCCTTTTATTGACCCAGTCCGTTGGAATGAAGGAGTTGCTGATGACCGAAGAATATTCCCCCAAGATTATCGGTTTTTGCTGCCGCTGGTGCTCCTATGCCGGGGCCGACCTGGCCGGGGCCATGCGGCTGCAATATCCCCCCACCATCAGAATCATCATGCTGCCCTGCACCGGCCGGGTGGATATCCTCCACGTGCTCAAGGCCTTTGAGGTGGGCGCGGACGCGGTGTTCATCTCCGGCTGCCACGAGGGCGACTGCCATTACCTCCGGGGCAACATTCAGGCCCGGAAGCGGGTGGCCAGGCTGAAAAAGGTGTTTGCCGAGATCGGCTTGGAACCGGAGAGGGTCGAGATGTTCCACGTGAGTTCCGGGGAAGGCCCCAAGTTTGCGGCTTTAGCCAGGGAAATGACGGAGCGGGCCTTGCGCCTGGGACCCAATCCGGTGCGCCGGGAGGCCCGGGCCCGGTGGCTCGCGTCTCTGGCACAAGAAGGAAAGCCGTCACCTGCTCCGGGATCTGAAAGCGCCTCGGATTCCAGGCTCTAAACCACCCGCAAAGAAAGGAAGAGGCTATGCAACCCTTAGACCTGAGCAATCTGGCCGAAAGGCGACAGAAGAGCTTTTTTAACGGCATTCTCTCGGAATCCCATATGCAGGCCTGTTTCACCTGCGGCACCTGCTCCGGCGGCTGCCCCTTGACCGGCATGGAAAGCACCAAAGACGAGGGGCTGGACGCCCGCAAAGTCATTCGCCTGGCCGCGTTCGGCCTGGACCAGGAAGTCGTTGACTCCCGCTTCGTCTGGATCTGCACCGGCTGCCAGCGCTGCGAATACGGCTGCCCCATGGGGGTTAAACTGGTGAAGGTCTGGGCTGCGGCCAAGGCGGCCCGGCCCCGGGAGAAGGTGCCGGGCGTTCTCCATAAGGGTGTGGATATGTGTCTGAAAACCGGCAACAACATGGGCATTCCCGAGGACGACTATGTCACCCTCCTGGAGGAACTGGGAGAGGAGCTGGCCGAGGAATGCTGTCCCGGCTTCATCACCCCGGTGGAGAAGGTGGGCGCGGACTACCTCCATTTCCAGAATTCCAAAGAGGCTTACGCCGAACCCGACGACATGAAATGGTGGTGGAAGATATTCCATGTCGCCAAGGCCGACTGGACCACCTCTGCGAAGAATTGGGAATCCGTGGACTGGGGCATCTTCACCGCCAATGCCGAGGCCTCCAAAGAGATCGCCCGGCGCAAGG
>DYJG01000594.1:0-1381 GCA_020723225.1 Desulfobacca acetoxidans
CCCTGGCCCACGCCGCGCAGCACTTCACCCCCATGACCCCGGAGGAGCAAAAAACTCTGGAAGAGGCGGTGGCCCCCTTTGCCGGGCATCTGATGTATTATAAACCCTAGCAGATATTTCAAGCCGGTGGCACAGCCTTTCCAGGCTGTGCCCAAAAGCCGGCACTGGCTGGAAAGCCTGAGCCGCCATGGTTAAGCCAGTTTTTAATAGAATCGTTTGCCTGCATCTCTAGTTCTCCCTTTTCCCACCGCAGTTCTTCATGGGCCCATGGCGAACTTATAAAACATGAAAAGCCTGGCCCCCCTCACCCCGGCCCTCCCCCCCCGCCACTGAGCGGCAGGGAGGAAGGATACCTTCTAGGGCGGGGGGAGAGGGGGAAGCCTTCAGTATGTCTTTTTTTTTACTGGCTACTGACTACCGGATACAGACTACTGACAACTTTTAGTGACTCCTGTTCTGGAGAAGCTGCCGCAGCCGGGACATACTCCCTTAAAGGGCGATCAGCGGAGAGACAGGCAATCGCCGGTCTCCCCGGTGAACGCCCCTGATGAAAGGGGGTATGATTTTGAGGCGACCGACGCTCACACGGCCCGGTTTCGGTTCGGCAGTGGCGGAACTGCAGGATTTGCTCAACCGTATCGGCTCCTTGCTCGAAGTTGACGGGGCTTTCGGCAGAGCCACCGCACGGGCGGTAAAAGAAGCCCAGGAGTTGGCCCGCCTCCCGGTGACCGGCGCCGCCGATCCGGCGACCTGGGACTGGCTGGCGGCCCAACCTCTGCCCTCAGACATTCTTTCCACCCGTGAGATTACCTTTATTGCTCGGGAGGAGGTGGGGAGCAGGGAATACTACGACAAATTTGCGGCCTCTCCCCACTGCCCCGGGGAACAGAGCGGAGTGACCATCGGCATCGGCTACGACCTGTGCTATCAGGATCTTCGCACTTTCGAAGATGATTGGGGGGAAGAACTGCCTGAGTCAACCCTGGCGCAACTCCGCCCCCACCTGGGGCAACCGGGCGACCACGCCGCGGCCGCGGCCCTCAAGAGTATCAAGATTCCCTTTTACCGGGCCTGGCGAGTCTTCATTAAAACCACGCTCCCCCGCTATGTTTCCCAAACCCGGGCGGCCTACCCTCAACTCGACGGCCTGCCTGAGGGCTGCCGGGGCGCTCTGGTGAGCCTGGTTTACAACCGGGGTCCGGGCCTAAAGGGGGAGCGCCGCCGGGAAATGCGGGCCATCCGTGCGTATCTGGCCCAGGGTGAACTGCATAGAGTAGCCGGTGAGCTTACCGCCATGAAACGGCTCTGGCCGGGCAACCGGGGCTTATGCGTCCGCCGGGACCGGGAGGCCGGGTTGTGGCAATGGGGGCTGGAGAAGGCG
>DYJG01000594.1:1391-2003 GCA_020723225.1 Desulfobacca acetoxidans
AGTAACCAGTGATCAGTAATCAGTTGTCAGTAAGAAAGTCTTGGTGGTTGCCTGCACTAACCCTCACCCCTGCCCCCTGGCCACTAACCACTGATAACTGATCACTGATCACTCCTCCCCCCCTTCCCCTCCAACCTCTTCCCCACATACCAATCGATCTGCCTACAAATCCCCTTGATGACCTGGGCCTCCCGGGCCCTCAGACCGTGCCGGGAAAAGAGCCGGCGCACGTTGAACATCCAGTGCTCCGGGTTCTGGTGGGAGATGAAGTTGATCTTCACCAGGGTCTCCTGGAGCATCTCATACATGGATTCCAGTTCCCGGGAGTTGGCCAGGCGGGGGACGAACCTGGTTTTGTCGCTCGCCGCGGTGAAGATCTCGTAGGCCAGGACCATCACCGCCTGGGCCAGGTTCAGGGAAGAGCAGTCCCCGGTGGGGATGTGCACCAGGGCGTGGCAGAAAGGCAGCTCCTCGTTGGTAAGGCCGAAATTCTCCGGGCCGAAGAGGAGGGCCACTTCGTTGTGCTGGGAGATCTCCACAACTCGGGCCGCCATCTCCCGGGGGATGGCGTATTCCAGGCGCACCCCGCCCAGGCGAGCGGTGGTGCCCACG
>DYJG01000595.1 GCA_020723225.1 Desulfobacca acetoxidans
AAGAACGCCCTGCGGATGCGGCCGGACCGCATCATCCTGGGGGAGGTGCGCTCCGGAGAGGCCCTGGATATGCTCCAGGCCATGAACACCGGCCATGACGGCTCATTGGCCACGATTCACGCCAACTCCCCCCGGGACGCCTTGACCCGTTTGGAAACCATGGTCTCCATGGCCGGCTTGAACATTCCGGATAAGGCCCTGCGCCACCAGGTCTCTTCCGCCCTGGACGTGGTCGTCCAAATCGCCCGTTTGAGCGACGGCAGCAGGAAGATGATGGGCCTCCATGAAATCATCGGCATGGAGGGGGACGTTATCACCGTGCAGGAAATCTTCGCTTATGAACTGATGGGACTGGATGAAGAGCGCAAAGTGAAGGGCCGTTTCGTTACCACCGGGATTCGTCCCAAATTTATGAAACGTCTGGAAGCCATGGGCATAAATCTTCCGAACCAGGTGTTCCGGGAGACTTTTTAAGGCGGTTTGCCTTTTTCGCTTCAAGAGAAATTAACCGCGATTTTTTCCGAGCCTGAGCCATGAACCGACGGCGAACAATAGTGACGCTAATCTTTCTCTGCCTGGCCGTTTTAACCGGAGCGGCCGCGGGCGAGGATGATTTATTGTCCCGGGGGATCACGGCTTATAAGGAAGGCCGGTTTGAAGAGGCGGTGGATTCCCTGGCCCAATACCGCCAGCAAAACCCACCATCGGAGAAGGCCTGTCAATACCATGCCCTGGCCCTGAATTCCCTGGGAAGGGCCGGTGAGGCCATGACCGAGGTGGAGGGAGGGCTGGCCCAACACCCCAAGAGCGTCGATCTCATCATTCTCCAGGGGAGGCTGTTGGCGGGAATGGGCCATTATCAGGACGCCGTGGCGATTCTTTCCCGGGCCATCAAATTGGACCCCAAACGGGGAGAGGCCTGGAAGGAGAGGGGCGCGGTCCGGGCCAAAATGAATTTGCCGGGAGAGGCGGCAAAAGATTTGGACCAGGCGGCCCGATTGGCTCCCGAAGACCCGGAGATCTTTATTCAACGGGGATTGGTGAGGGTCGGCCAGGGCAAGTTTCAACCCGCGGAACAGGATTTCCAGACCGCCATCAAAATCCGCCCCGACCATCCTGAGGCGTACTTTCAACGGGGAAATCTCTACTTCTATCATCTGCAGCAAACGGAAAAAGCCCTGGCCGACTTTGAGGAGGCCTGCCGTCTGGGGCATGCCGCCGGCTGCCAGGAAGTGAAGAAGATTAAGGCCCTGGAACAAGCCCAGACTCCCCCGGAGCAAGAGCTGGAAATCCCGGTGCTCGGCCAGGTTTCCCAGGAAGAGGAGACTGCTCCGGCTGCCGGCGCGACGATGAATTTCAAGCTGCCGGGTGGCGGCGAGACTGCAGTGCCCAAGGTGAAGGTTACCAGGCCCCCGACCCCCCCGAAGCCGCCAAGGCATTCCTACACCCTGGAAAATACCATCTATCCCCTGTTTCGAGGGATCCCTTATCCCCTTATCCTTATAACCTTCCTCTGCTTCCTCTGCCTGGTGGAGGGGACCGTTTTGGCTCTGTCCGATTCGGATCGGCGCCATCAAAAGCGCTTGAAGAAGCGGATGAAATTTCTGGAGGAACTGGAGAAGAAGGGACCCACGGTCGAATCTTTATTAAAAGTCGACACCCTAAGCGGCATTCCCTGGATCCACCAGACCTTGAAGAGGATCCGGAGCCTGGAGCAGGTGCAGACTTTGTTGAACCAGGCGGGGGTGGGGTGGTCGGTGGCCCATTTTGTGCTTCTCAGCCTCCTGTTAGGCTCCTTGGGGTTCTGCCTGGGCTTCTTTAAATTCGGCCCCTTGGGAGGGTTGGCCGGCGGGGCTCTGGCGGGTATCATCCCCACTAATTTATTGAAATTCAAGAAAAAGCAGCGCCTTAAAAAGTTCGAGAAGCAGCTCCCCGAGGCCCTGGATTTGCTGGCCCGGGGGCTGAAAGCCGGGCATGCCTTTGCTTCCGGACTGCAATTGG
>DYJG01000596.1 GCA_020723225.1 Desulfobacca acetoxidans
GCTGGATCTCGTCGCTGACCCGCTTATAGGACGGCGGGTCCTGGGGGTCCACTTCCATCTTGAGCTTGTTGATTTCATCCACCAGGTCGTTGTGGGCCATAAAGACCTCAAAAGCCCGGCTGGTGACGGCAAAACCCATGGGGATGGGCAGGCCCACGCGGTTTTGCACCTCCCCCAGGTTGGCGCATTTCCCCCCCACCCAGTCCACCATTTCTTTGTTCACTGCGGAAAAGGGCAAAACCAATTCCGTGACCTGCAGTTCCTTCTTTTTCCCCAGTTCGTTTTTGACCCGGGCGTTGATCACGTCCAGGACCCGGTAAAGGACCGGATACTTGTGCCCGGATAAAACGTCCAGGCTCTTGATCATACGGAAGGCGTGGAACGCGGCCCGGGTGCTCTGGGAGCGGACGTAGGACATGCCGAAGACGTGCCGGCCCTGGAGCTTTTCTTCTATGTCGGCAATGATATTCAATAGTTGGGCATTGGAATCCAGCAGGTCCTTAAAGAGAACGTATTTAAAGCGGACCGCTTCGGCGATCTTGTCTTTGGAGGGTTGGCCCCGGGAGGAGGTCCACTTCCGGAAGATGTGCCGGAATAAGTTAAGAGTCTCCAACATGATACGGTTTTCAGTTTTTGGTTTTCAGTTTTTAGTTGAAAAACTCAACAAAGACCTGCCTGAAGAATCTTCAGACTTTTAATAATCACTTCAATAAGTATACCAGCATATTGATTTTTTAAGGAAGAGATTGCGTCTTTGCGTCTTTGCGTGAGGGAATCCTTTTAAATCAACCCCATTCCCAAACCCACGGCAATGCCAAAGAGCATCAAGGCCACCAGGATCTGGATGAATCGCATGGTCACCTTCTTGAGGAGCCGGTTGCCCAAGAAAGCTCCGCTAAAAGCGGCCACAATGGTGGCGGCCAGAAGGAGTCCCTCCCCCGCCACCGGGCTAGCCAAAAAGCTTTGCCGGTACACCAGCAACCGGGAGAAGTCCACCAGGCAGGCGATGACTATGCCGGTGCCGATAAAGCTTTCCTTGGACAGGCCGCAGCGCAGGAGGAAAACGGTGCGCAGCGCCCCCTGGTTCCCTGAGAGGCCCCCGAAAAAGCCGCTTAAGACTCCCCCCAGGGGGAGATATTTGGGGTCTAAGGAGAAGCCGGACAGCCGCGGGGAAATCTCCACCAGGGCAAACAGGGCCATGAGCACCGCCACCACCAGCTTAATAGGCATAACCTGAAGGCTCAGTCCCAATAATTGATAAGAGAATAACGGCTTAAGATGGGAGAGCCATAAAAGGATCTCGGCTCCCAGATAGGCCGAGAGGATGGCCGGAAGGCCGAATTTAAAAATAATCCTTCTGTCCGCATACTTGCCCAACAGGGTCAGCTTGAACAGGTTGTTGACCAGGTGCACCACCGCGGCCAGGGCGATGGCGGTGCCCACGGGAAAGAACAGGGCCATTACCGGCATCAAAATAGTGCCCAAACCGAACCCGGAAAACAGGGTCAACCCTGAGACTATAAAGGCCGTGGAACAGATGAGGAAGTATTTCATGGATCGTACTTTCCTTTATGCTGTCTTGTAACTTTTCAGATTTGGGAGATAGCGCCTACTCCCTCAGCCTTTGCCATTCTTTTAGTATAGGGGCCGGCCCGGGAGGGGACAAGGTTGAGTGCCGACCCTTTCGGAAGTTTACCTTGAATATCACCTTTTACAAACTGTAAAAAACTCTGACAGCCGGTTTCTCCGGGCAACTCCCCGGCCTTCTTCCTACTACAATTTATCTCAATAATATCTATAAGTTAAACAAAGATACTCCTTTTTTTTCTTTGGCATGGGCATTGCTTTTCCGGTTATCAGGACTATCTCCCACTGGCGTAGTCAGAAGCGAGATAGGAAATCTCTCAAGATATGGGCAATCATCAATTTTAAGGAGGTCGATTCATGAAAGTGCTGGTGCCGACAGACGGCTCAGAGCAGTCCATGAAGGCCGT
>DYJG01000597.1 GCA_020723225.1 Desulfobacca acetoxidans
GGGATGTCCAGTTTTTGAGCCACCGCCTCTTTCCACTGCCTTTTCAAGCGTAAGGGATCGAAATCGGTTACCAGGCAACCGGCCCCATATTTTTTTAAAAACTGTGGCAGCTCCACTTCCGGGGCGCCCACCAGGAGATGGAAGGGGATATTGTGTTCCTTCAAATCCTGTTCCACTTCGGCCAGCCCCCGCAGCATGAAGGCGTATTGGCGCCAGGTGGCTCCCAGGAACCGGGGCGCCAAGCAGAACACCACCGCCAGGGGGACTTTTTCCCTTTGAGACATTTCCTGGGAAAACAAAAGGGCCCAATTGTCCCGGGTGCGCTGGTCCCGGCTCATCCAATAGACCACCGGACCTCTCTTGAGGTCTCCGGGCTTTAGGGTTCTTACGCGTTTGGAGTTCATGACCGCAGTGGCTGGTGCTTATTCCCTGGCAGGCTTAACGGTGCCGCGGCCGCACGGCTCCGGCCCTTTCACCACGGGCCTTCCCACCGCCGCGGCGATGGCTTGTAACATGCCCCCATAAACCCAGTTGTGGAAGGGCACCAGGCTGTACCAGTAAGCCAAGCCGGCTAGGCCCCGGGGCAGAAATCTGGCGGTTTGTTTCAATTCCACCCGATCGTCCCCCCGTGGGGTGAGGTGAAACTCCAGGACGGCCTCGCCGGGCAGCTTCATTTCAGCCAGCAACAGGAGGCGGTGAGGCGGTTCCACCTCCAGGACCCGCCAAAAATCCAGGGCGTCTCCCACCCGGAGTTCCAGGGGATGGCGCCGGCCGGTGCGAAAGCCGATCCCACCCAGGAGCCGGTCCAGCCAGCCCCGCAGCCGCCATAAATAGTTGCCAAAATAATAGCCGGTATCTCCCCCCATTTTAACAATCGGTTGCCAGACTTCTTCAGGGCTGGCCTGTATCTGGACCGAATAGCAGCACTCCAGGATGGTGCCTCCGGCATAGGCGGTGTCTCCACAATAGGTCCACTCCGGCGGAACCGCGGCGCCGGCGTCCATCCAACAGGTGTCGATCTGCTGTTGTTTCACCCGTTCCAGGGCCAGCCGGATGGCCTGGCGGCAATCCAGGAGTTCCTGGGGTATGATGTCCCGGATGCGGTTGTCCCGGCAAACCACCGGGTTGCTCAGCCCCTCGGCCAGGGGCCGGGCGATACTGGCCGGGACCGGGGTGACCAGGTGGATCCAGTAGGAGCTCAGGGTGGGCGTCAGGACCGGCACCGGAATGATGAGACGGCGGGGCAGATGGGCTTCTTCGGCATAAATGTCGAACAACTTCCGGTAGGTCACCACCTCCGGGCCGCCGATGTCGAAGGTTTGCCCCCTGGTTTCCGGATGTTCCAGGCACCCTTGCAGGTAATTGAGCACATTGCGGATGGCAATGGGTTGGACCGGGTTGTGCACCCAGCGAGGGGTGGTCATGACTGGCAGACGGTCCACTAGATACCTTAGAATTTCAAAGGAAGCGCTGCCCGACCCCAAGATCATGGCCGCCCGGAGGAAGGTGGCCGGTACCGGGCCTGCTTGCAGAATCTCAGCCACTTCATGGCGGGAGCGGAGATGTTTGCTCAAGCGCGGATCTTCGGTAATACCCAGCCCGCCCAAATAGATAATATGTTCTAATCCCGCCGCGGCCGCGGCCCGGGCCATATTTTGAGCCGCAGTGCGGTCGGTTTCGGTAAACCCCTTGGGGTCGGCCACCATGGAATGGACCAGGTAAAAGGCCGCCCGGCAGCCCTGCGCCGCTTTCTGCAAGGACTCAAAGTCCAGGACGTCGCCTTTGGCCAACTCCACCAGCGGATGGTTGGCCCAGGGCCGGGCTTTCAGCTTGGCTAGCGATCGCCCCAGGGCCCGCACCCGGTAACCCGCTTCCAGCAGTTTGGGGACCAGCCGCCCCCCCACATATCCCGTGGAGCCAGTGACCAAAACAGGTTTAGCCGTCATTGTATACTCCTGTAAAAACTCTTTAGAGCCATATCTTCCT
>DYJG01000010.1 GCA_020723225.1 Desulfobacca acetoxidans
GATGCATTTGCCATGATGCCGCGGCCCCGAAAAACAACGCCTGCCCCCTCGATCGCACTGACAAAGATGGGCCAACTGTCGCACACGGCGCTCCGGGTGATAGCCGCGAATATCCAAGCCATGTTGGAAATTCCCGTGGAGATGCTGCCCGCCATGGCTATCCCGGAAGAGGCGTATCAGAGCCGGCGAGGCCAGTATGATGCCGCACTCGTCCTGAAGTGCCTGGCCCGGTTTTCCTTTGCGCATCACGCCCGCGTTCTTGCCGTCACGGACGTCGATCTTTGCACGCCGATAAGCACATTTGTTTTTGGTCAAGCGGAAATGGGGCAGCGCCTGGCAATTGTTTCCGATTTCCGCTTAAAGGACTTGAATGAAGGGATCATGGCCGCGGAGGAGGTCTATTATGAACGTCTGGCCAAGGTCGCCCTGCACGAACTGGCTCACACTTTTTTCCTTTACCATTGTGAGACCCCCAAGTGCCTCATGCAAGTCAGCCGCGGCCTCAGCCACCTGGATGGATTGGAGCTCTTTTTTTGTGAGCGGTGCAGTTTCGCGCTGCGGCAAGCCATAAGAAACCTTCATTTCTAGCTGCCCGAAGAACCGCCCCGCTCACCCCATGCCGCACTCAGGTATGCAGAAAACTATGAACGAGTTTTTCCCACTTGACATCACGCAGGTTTCCAAAGATGTCATCAATAATTTCTCCACCTGTTGCCGCCAGCGGGACCCCATAGACGTTCACCACCATATCTTCCAGCTTCTTTACCTCCGCATGGAGCCATGATATCGCCTTGTGCTCGAACAGCAGATTCCTGGTTTTGTTTCTCAGGCCGCTGACCGGATCAATGACCACCAGCCAGCCGTTTCCGTAAGGGTCTTTTTTGGTAAGATCGGGCTGCCTCACCGCGGTTTGGTTGGTTGCCATAACTATGCCGCTCATGGGTGTGAGAACCTCAGCCGTAAATTCCTCCCGCTTCATGGACCAACCCGGCTGATTCGGTTTCAGCCGGTCGCCGATCTTTGGAAGCGAGAATCCGGTGGGTCCCAGCAGCCTCCAGGCAAAATCATCCACACCCAGGCGCACGAATCCTCCATGCTCTATGCGCGCCCAACTATGCCCTTTGTGGTAGTAATAGCCGTCGGCAACCGCAAAACCGGCAACCCGGTGAACCGGGGGCGCAGCATAAGCCGGTTGGTCCTCTTCACCCAAATCGAGATCGTATTCATACAACTGTTGGTCATAAGCGCAGTCTTTGCATTCGAAGTTGTGAGAGCAT
Source organism: Desulfobacca acetoxidans (assembly GCA_020723225.1). GTDB lineage: Bacteria > Desulfobacterota > Desulfobaccia > Desulfobaccales > 0-14-0-80-60-11 > SURF-52. The sequence continues at coordinate 1,278 of DYJG01000010.1, forward strand.
AATTTGAAAATGACCCGGCCCGTCAGCATGTGCCTGCATTGCTTATTTAACTGGGGCTGCTGCATGACCTCTTTCCAACTGACCAGGGCGGTGGGCTTTTTGACCGACTTCCCGCTGATGGTCTTATCAAAGGCGCATGAAGTGCAGTCGAAGGCATTTTCGCAGATTTTGAAATTCACCACCCCGGCCTTCATCCAGACGCACTGGTTATCACTCATGGAAAAAACATTAACCTTTTGACCTTTCTGCTCGTCTTTCGTTTTCATGGCCGGCCTCCTTCATTTCGAACACTCCAATAAAGCAGGGGCGCTCTCTAATTGATGGAGCAGTAATTAATTTATTACTTGCAGCAATTGAATTGTTTGTCGCAATACATTATTACAATATCTATGCCAGACCCATAAAAAGCAATCATTGAAAGAGCTACGGAACTTGGACGCCGCAGATTGATAGAAACAACGATAAAATGAATCATTTGAATTTGCGCTAACCTCCATGAAAAATGCTCCTACTGTTAACTTATTTTATTTATTTCCCTTAGATCGCCCTCAGGTCCTTTATTTATCAAGCTTTTTAAATGTGTACAGATTTTGTGCAATTGTGTTAAGAAATTGTACACCAAAAACAACTCTAAAATTCGACCAACAATGGACCGGGCCGTTTCGATTTGCCTTTGAAGGAGAACAATCGTAATTATGAGCTGATGGAGATTTGGAGGGAGTCCCGGACCATTGCCAGGCCCCGATGATCATTCAGGGCCTGGTGGATTTCGGGAACTTTTCTGCCCCAGGGCTAGGGGCGATCCCCGAGGCAGGCTTTGACCTGGTTCCAGGCCTTGATGAAAGCGATATTGATGTAAAGATATTCCAACTGTTCTTTGAGCCGCAATTTCATCCGGGAAATCTTTTCCAAAATAGCCCGGGATTTGCCCGGCGGCTGCCGGTCCGCCAGGGATCGGTATAACCGGTAAGAGTTTTCTTCCCGGTTCATGGCGATCAGGAGGGAGTCGGTGGGAGAGAGATTGTGGACGTCGTCGGTGCATGCCCCGCCGTCATGCAGGGTAGGGCCCACCGGGGATTCCATCATACCCAGAAGCCTGAGGGACTCTTCTTCTATCCAGGCGACGTCGCCATCGCCGGAGGCCGTTTTTTTAAAGTCCACCGGCCACAGGTTTGACTGGAGATAGTGATGGTGCTCCAACTCCACCTCAGCCAAGAATTCGAAGGTTTCCCTGGTTTCTTTGAGATCTGCCAGATCGGCCATTTGGAGGTAGAATTCCCGGGATAACTTACCCTGGGTTATGACATTCCTGATGATGGCTTCCAGTTCAACATTCATGGGAAGTTCCTCCTCGCGGGAATGGGGGCCGGCGCCGGGGCCGGCCCCCCTTCCCGCCTCATCAATCAGGAGCGAATGCTACCGGTTACGCCTTTCCCACGGCATAAAGGGGGTATCCGCCTTCCCAACGCTTTAAGGTGATGCGCTTATCTTTTTCCATCTCGGTCAAGACCGGGGTAATGTCTTCCACTTTCTCCTCCAGGGCCCGGGCCAAGCCGCGGGGATTCAGAGGCTCTCCAGTCAAAGCCTTGAAGATTCTGGACGCCAGAAATTCCTCCTGCAGGACTTCAACCATGATCTCGTCGGCATCCACGGCGTCGACCTGCAAGCCCGGGACCTTATCATTGGGCCGCCGCAGACTCGTCCCCAGGACCCAGCGCACCCGCGGCCGGTGCAGAGTGGCGTGGATGGCCCATAACTTGGCTTTGTTTTTGTCATCCCGGGTTATCGGCGGCAGTTGTTCCAGGCTCTCCATCCTGGACTCGACCATCCTGACGAAGGATTCCGGCTCATTAACATTCACATAACCCATGGCGATGCGCCGCCGGTCCAATCCGGCCAGGGAGAGGAGCTTCTTCACGACATTGACCCGGTACCAGCAGTGGTCCACCCCGTGGGCATAATGGCAACCGTCCACGGGGGTGCAGCCGGCCAGCATGATGCCTTTAGCTCCGCTCAAGAAGGCCATGGACAGAACCACGGGATCGATGGAGCCCAGGCAGTTGACCGAGGTAAGATAAACGTTGGTCGGATAATGCAGTCCTTTAATGCCGGCCTGGTTGGCAGAGGTCAGGCCGCCCCAACTGCAGACGAAGCCCAGGATGTCGCCCTCCTGCATCCAGGAGAGCATGGCCTTGATGCGGGCCTCCAGGGTTTGGGCGTTGTTGTTCAAGACCCTGATGGCCTCGTGGGGACAGGCCGCGGCACAGGTGCCGCCGCCGTGGCAGAGATGGTTGTCCACCTCCCGGGGCACCGGGCCGCTGCCGGGCTTGACGTGCTCGATGCCGCCGCAGGGGCAGATTTCGGTGCACAGGCCGCAGCCTTCGCAGAGGTCCTGATCCACCGTCACCACCACCGGGCTTACCAGGATGCCCTGGCGAGCCTTTTCCCGGAGGCGCAAAACCCCCCGGGCGGCTTTCTTTCCTTGCTGCAAGGCCTCGCCCAGGTCGCAGATGCCTCCCGCCGAGCCGCTGAAGAACAGGGACTCTTCCGGCACATCTTCGGGCCAGAGCTTGACGTTGCTTTTGGCGAGGCGGCCGCCTTCTTCCGGGTAAATGGGCAGCCACCGGAGCAACTCCTGGACTTTGGCGGTGGGTTCCGCGGGCACTGCCGAAACCACCAGGTTATCCCATTCCACCTCTTGTTCCAGGCCGTCCTTGGGACTGATAAACGTCATATAGCCGGACTGGACCACGGGATGGACTTCGGGAGCATAGGTCATCAACCCGACGCCGCAGGCCCGGGCTTCGGCCAGGTCGGCGCCCGTGAGGGGCATCGCAATGTTGGCCGGGTATAGGACAGTCGGCTTCACCTGGGAGTTCTTCTGGGCCAATACCAGGCTGTTCCGCCAGGCGGCCACGGCGCCGAATTCCTGGGCGGCCTTGCCGTGCTCCGGGCTGTTGATCCAAAACAACAACCTGCCCGGTTTAATGCGGCCCTCCGCCAGGCGTTTCTCCATCTCCAGAAAATCCCAGACCCGCTCCCCGCCGCCGATGGAGGCGAGGTCGGCGGAGTCGAACTCCCGGTCCAGGGCCACGACCAGGGCAACGCCGGTCAATTCGGTCACCGAACCGTCAGGCTGGCGCATTCCCAGTTGATAATCGCCCATGCCGCCGATCAGGTATTCTATGGGTTGATAGGGGACCACCTGCACCAGGGGGCTGGTGAACACCTCCCGGAGCAGTTCGGCCATTTCTCCGAAAAAGATGCGGCTGCCGGGAAACGTCCGGGGGAGCAATTCCAGAACCTGATCGGGGTTCTGGCCCTCCGAAACCACCAGGCTCTCCATACCGTTCCGGGCCAGTTCCCGGGCCGTGGCGAAGGCGGAGATGCCTCCTCCCAGGATCAGAGCCGGACCCTCGAAAGGCACCGCCACGGGTTTATAAGGCTCCAGCAGCCTGAGGGTGGCTATCCCCCCGGCCAGCAAAGCCGTGGCCTTGCGGGCCAACCCCTGGGGGCCGGCGTCATGTACCCTGGCCACGTGGTCTTTCAGGTTGACCAGCTCCACCTGGTGCTTTTCGATTCCCGCTTCGGCCAAGCCGGCGGTGAATCTCTTCTTCATGACCCGGGAGGCGCAGCCGCCCACCAGGATGCGGTTCAGCCCGTTGGTCCGGACCTCCTGCTGCATAGCCGCCAGTCCCGGCGCCAGGCAGGGATAGGGGTAGATCCCCAGGTGGCCCAGGGACTCCTTTTGCAGGAGGTCGCGCACCTGGGGCAGATCAATGCGGCTGCTGATTTTACCGCCGCACTCGCATAGAAAAACGCCGATTCTGCTATCGTTATTCATGGCTTTCTCCTTCATCCCAGGCTAGCCCGCGACCCGGCTGAACAACTGCTCCATGGCTCCCGTGGGACAGACATAGACGCAGGAGCCGCAACCCAGGCAATCCTTGCTGGCAGTGCGGAAGGGGCTGGTGATTTCCTTGCGCAGGCCCCGGTTGCCGAAGGTGAGGGCCTGCACGCCCACCACCTCCTGGCACGTCCTGACGCACAGACCGCACAGGTGGCAGGCAAAATCCACCCCGGTTTTTTGAAAACGCGAGGGGGTCACTCCCAGGCTCCGGGCCAACTCCTTGATTTGGGGCGCTTCCGGGCTCTCGTCCAGCAGCAACTGGACGATCCAGCGGCGCACGTTGAGCACCCGGGGCGAGTGCGTCTGGACTTTAATACCCGCCTTGATGGGGTACATGCAGGAAATCACCACCCGGGAGCGCCGGCCGTCGTCAACTTCGACCGCGCACAGCCGGCAGGCTCCGTAAGGCTCCACCGCGCCGTGGTGGCACAGGGTGGGAATCTCGATGCCGTTCCATCTGGCCACATCCAGGATGGTCCAGCCCTCCTGTCCCTCGTATTCCTGGCCGTTGATGCTGAAGGTGATCATAATCTCACTCCTTTCAAGCCACCGCCACCGCCCCGAACTTGCAGACCTCAAAACAGGCGCCGCACTTGATGCACAGGGAAGGGTCGAGCGTATGGGGCTGTTTCTTTTCTCCGGTGATGGCGTCCTGGGGGCATTCCGCCGCACAAGCGGTGCAGCCGTTGCAGGTCTCCGGGTTGATACTGTAGGTAATCAGCGCCTTGCAGACCGCGGCCGGACACCGGTGTTCCAGAATGTGGGCCTCGTATTCTTTTCGGAAATACCGCAGGGTGGTGAGGACCGGGTTGGGTGCCGAACCGCCCAGGGCGCAGAGGGAGCCGTCTTTCACTGCTTCGGAGAGGGATTCGAGCTCGTCCAGGTCCGCCAGGGACCCCTTGCCGGTGGAGAACTCTTCCAGAATCTCCCGCATGCGCTTCAATCCGAGGCGGCAGGGAATACACTTGCCGCAGGATTCGTCAATCAGGAAGTCCAGGAAGAATTTGGCCACGTCCACCATGCAGGTGGAGTTGTCCATGACGATCATGCCGCCGGAACCCATGATGGCGCCGGCCTCCCACAGGGAGTCGAAGTCAATGGGCAGGTCCCAGTGCTCCTTGGGAATACAGCCGCCCGAAGGCCCGCCGATCTGGATGGCCTTGAATTCCCGGGACTCCGGCACCCCGCCGCCGACCTGCATCACCAGGTCCTTGATGGTGACCCCCATGGGGACTTCCACCAGGCCCACGTTCTTCACCTGTCCCACCAGGGAAAAGATCTTGGTGCCCTTGCTGCCTTCGGTGCCGATTTCCCGGTACCAGTCGGCGCCCTTGCCGATGATCACCGGCACGTTAGCCCAGGTCTCCACGTTGTTCAGGTTGGAGGGCCGGTTCCGCAAACCCTTGTCCACGGTATGGACGTACTTGGCCCGGGGCTCGCCCGGTTTGCCCTCGATGGAGGCCATCAGGGCGGTGGATTCGCCGCAGACGAAGGCGCCGCCCCCCAGGTTGAGCTTGATATCGAAGGAAAAGCCGCTGCCCAGGATGTTCTCTCCCAACAGGCCGGCTTCCCGGGCCGCAAGGATGGCCCGCTGCAGCGTCTTGACGGCCAGGGGATATTCGGCCCGCACGTAGATGTAACCCTCGTTGGAGCCGATGGCGTAGGCGCCGATGAGCATACCTTCCAGGATGGCATGGGGGTCGCCTTCGATGAGGCTGCGGTCCATGTAGGCGCCGGGGTCGCCTTCGTCGGCGTTGCACAGCACGTATTTGGGCCAGCCCTTGGCTTTGCGGCACGAAGCCCACTTGACGCCGGTGGGGAAGCCGCCGCCGCCCCGGCCCCGCAAGCCCGCGGTGGTGACGGCGTTGATGACCTCTTCCGGACTCATGGCCGTCAGGGCTGTATAGAGAGGAAAATAGCCGCCCCGGGCGACATAGTGCAGCAGATTATCCGGGTCGATGAAACCGCAGTTGCGCATGGCGATGTGGCGCTGCAGCTTGATGAAGTCCAACTCTTCATAACGGGGCGTTTTAGCCAGGAAGCCCGTCAGCTTGCCCTTATAGAACTTCCGCGGCCCCCCGTCCAGGATCATATCGTCCACGTCCAACCTGGCCATCACGTGGTTTTCCGGGATTTTGCCCGCGGCCATTTCCATCCACAGGCTCTCGGCAATTTCCGGGGTGACTGTTTCATAAGTAATCCGGGGGTTCCCGGGAAAAACCGCGTCAACCAGGGGCTCCTTGTAGCAGAAGCCGATGCAGCCGGTCTTTTCCACCACCCCGTCCCAATGCGCCTGCTGGGCCTTCTTGTGGAGCAGGTCATAGACCCGCTGGGCCCCGGCGGCCAGCCCGCAGGTGGCCATGCCCACCAGGATCTTGGGTTTATCCGGATAAAGCTCGGTTAGCCCGACCTTCTTGGCCAGCTCCAAGTCATCAAAATTCTTTATCTGCATCTGCATGGCCGCTACCTCTTGCGGTACATCTTGAGCAGGTGTCCCGCTTTCCGCTGGGTTAGATTGCCCTGGATTTCCTCGTCCACCTGGGCCACCGGCGCCATGGAGCAGCAGCCCAGACAGCGCACCTGGCGCAAAGAAAACTTGAGATCCCGGGTGGTGCCTTCCTCGTTGGCAATATCCAGGTCGCGACGGAACTTGTCATAGACATTCCTGCCGCCCCGCACATGACAGGCGGTTCCCAGGCAGACGGCAATGTCGTGTTCGCCCTTGGGCTCCAGGCTGAAGGCCTTGTAGAAAGTGGCCACCGCCCATCCCCGGGACAGCGGCACCCCCAAATGATCGCATACCGCGGTCATGGCCGCCGCGGGAAGATAATTGAATTTGGCCTGTACGTCCTGAAGGGCGCTGATGAGGTGTTCCGGGCTGGGGGGATAACGCTCCAAGATGTTTTCCAGAGATTTAAAGGTGACACTCATCGGCCTTTCCTCCTCTGCATGGGATTTCTCTGACAAGGGAACAAAGCAAGGAAGGGACCAAAACATATAACAAGTTGATATTTAAATAATTTTCAGGAGAGAGAATGAATCCGGAGGATTATCCGGACAGAATTATGAGCGGAAATGAAACGTTATTGGCGGCTGTTTAAATAAAGTTAGTTATTTAAATAAGTTATTCTACAATCAGGATGTCGCATAAATAATATGCTGTTTTATTTTCAGCAAAGACTGATTATTTCGCAATTTTGATTTGGTTAAAATTATTTCTAGAAGATTTTTGGAAGGAGGGAAATGTTGCATATCTGCAACATTAATTGGTGAAAAGGATAATTTCTATAATTTATAATAAGTTATCTCAAAGAGAAAATTGTCGCAAAATTGATTTATGTCTCATTTTTTAAAATTGGCATCATGGATATGGTAACACCGCATCTTTCGCCACAGTTTGCTGCGGCTGATCTTTAGGACCCGGGCGGCCTCCTGTTTGCTGCCCTGGGTCATCTCCAGGGCCATAAGGATGGTTTTTTTCTCCAGTGATTGCAAGGGGCTAAGGGACTTTTCCTGGACCGGCAACTCCAGTTCCCGGCCGGCCCAGGCGGATTCCAGGCGGGGCAGGTGGCGCTCGGTGATCAGCGGGCCCTTGGCAAAAACAAAGCAGTATTCCAGCACGTGTTGCAGTTCCCGGATATTTCCGGGCCAGGCATGCCGGCAAAGAATCTTCATCACCTTGGGATCCACGCCGCGCACTTTCTTGTTGAATTTGCGGTTGAGCTGCTCCAGGAAGTACTTGACCAGAATGGGAATATCTTCCCGTTTTTCCCGCAGCGGCGGGAGATGGATGGGGACGACAAACAGCCGGTAATAAAGATCATCCCGGAACCGGCCCTGGAGCATGGCCTCTTGCAGGTCCACGTTGGTGGCCGCCACGATCCTCGATTCCAGGGCGATTCTCCGGTTGCCGCCCACCCTCATGAAAGCCTTTTCTTCCAGGACCCGTAGCAGCTTTACCTGCAGGTCGGATTTGAGGTCGCCGATCTCGTCCAGAAACAGGGTGCCGCCTTTGGCCAGCTCAAACCGGCCTGGCTTGTTGCTCACCGCGCCGGTAAAGGCTCCCCGTTCGTGCCCGAACAGCTCGGATTCCAGCAAGCCCTCCGGAATGGCGGAACAATTCAGCGCCACGAACGGCCCTTTGCGGCGGTTGCTGTATTGGTGGATGGCCCGGGCGACCAGCTCCTTGCCGGTGCCCGATTCCCCCTGGATCAGCACATTGGAGTCAGAGGCGGCGATCACCGGCAGGCTCTGGATAATCTCCTGCATCCGGGGGCTCACCCCGACGATATCGGCAAAGGGCTTATGATCCAGCCTTCTCTCCTCCAACTCGGGGCAGGTGAGCAGGTGAAAGGTCTCCACCCCTCCCAGAACCATATTGCTTGCCGTCTTGATTTGGGAAGTATTCACCAGAATCAGCCTTTTTTGGCCGTTCTTGTTGGTGATTTCCACTTCCCGGTCCACCAGGTTTTCACCGGTGCTCATGGAGATGCGCATGGGGCAGTTTTTATGGCACAGGTCCGTCCGGAAAACATCCCAGCAATACTTGCCCAAAACCTCCACCCGGCTGAAGCCGGTAATATCTTCGGCCATGCGGTTGAAATACCGGATCTGCCAGCGGGTGTTGACCAGGAAGACACCTTCGGGAAATTGGTCCATGACGTCGAGTTGGGAAAGGTTGGCGAAGTGCAAGGCTGGACAGGGGCTCTCCATTCTCTTTTCCGGAGAGACGTTGGCCCACATGGTCCTTTCTCCTCTATATGCCCTCGGACAGCAAGGGGTGACGTGCGTCTGTTAGAGATCAGAAATGGACTGACTAATGCGGGGAGGCTGACAGGCAGGATAACTGTCCAAAAAATTCTCCCTATTATTAATATAGCAATCTTTATACCAGTCAAGTTTTTTTTCTGTCCTGACAATGCTCACCATTGCCAAACCGCAATTGCCTGGCTTCCCACCCGGAAGAACCACCCCTTGGCCTCCAACCCGCTGATTTCAGAAACCCCAGCCTCTTCTGCACCGGCTGACTTATCCCCGTGGCAGGTAACCGCACTTTGCTTGCCTGCCGCCTGAGAGAATTATCGCTGGCCTATGGAAAATGTAGATATGGAATGAATATGGAAAAGATCTTTAGATTGTAATAGTCTGGTGCAGGGCCGGGAACATGACCTTCCAATAACCCATCATCGCGTTGCCGGATGGCCTGTACTTGGGCCTCGTCGGGCTCGACGCGCACAATAAAGGTCTGCTCCAGGCGGTTCTGAGGCAAGAAGCATGGCCCCGACCCCTATTCCAGACGTCATCCGGGGTCCCTCCCTTAAATCACCTTCACCACCACAGTATAGCCGCCGGTCACCATGCCGGAAATAGTCTGGGTAATGTGCAGATAATAAACTGAACCCTTCACCGCGCCCTTGGGGACAGAGATTTTTATGTCCAGCCGGTGAGGCTTTCCAGGGGGAAAGGTCAATCTCGGCAGGGTCAAACCCGCAATGATTCTTTCCCTTAGACCCAGTTTGTCGGGAAGGAACGGGCTCTTAAACCGCCGCATGTCATCCCCCGGTTTCAGGGTTACCCAAGTATCCTTCAGCCTGAGATTGAGGGATACTTTTACGGGAATTATCTTTTTGGGGTAGCCGAGAAGAGGGAAACCGGGACTGTAGGTCAGGATGGCGGTGAGGGAACCCTTCACTGCCTCGCCCTGGGGAAATGGGTTGCCGACGTTGATGGAGACATCTTTGTTTGCTCCGTTCTCCATCTCCTCCACATGGACATTCCGCTGCGCGATATTATTATCCCAGGGGATTTCGAAGGGATAGACCAGGGGGTCCGGATTGTTCGAATCCCTGGGGTCGTCGTTGATATAAGCGATTGCCAGCAGGCATTGATGCGCCGGCGAAGCCGTGGGGGTCCATTCCACGTAATCGGTCTCGATATCCGCATTGGCCCCGATAGTCAGGGGCCCCAGGGGATTGGGATGTCCCGGCGTTCCCGGAATGAGGTTCCAGGAGGCGGGGGGAAGACCGGCCGCGGGATCGGCCCAGTAGAACCGGACATAGACGTTATCGACCTGCTGGTTGGTTCGATTGCGGACCACCGCCCAGATGCGATTCTGATGATCGAAAACCGGATTAATGTCGGGCGCGCCGTCGTAGGGGGGGATATCCACCAGGATATCCGGACTCGTCCACCAGGGGGCGCGCATCCCCTGTTGGCCGTTGTCGCCGGGCGAATCCTTGATCCACAGGTCCGCGATCTTGTTCGTTTCCGCCGGATCCCCCTTCAACGGCGCTTTCTGGCGGAAATAGGCCAGGTTGGTCCCATAGATCGAGGGAACGTTTGAAGGGACGTGAATATACTCTCCTGACCCCCCCCATTTGCTTCTGATCCAGATGGCGTGGCCCGCTCCATCCGTTTGCCAGACCCGGCCCGTGTGCTGCGTCAGCAACTGGCCTTCGACCAAGTCTTGGTAGCGAATGACGTCTCCCACCTCCACCATTCCATCCGGCACGGGATCGCAATTATCCTGGAGAAGAGTGTCCACGGCTGACCTTCTGACCCAATATCGGCGGGGCAGGAAGGTGAACCCCCAACAATTATACCGGCTGGTATGCCCCAAATTTTCGCTGGAAAGATTGAAGTGAGTATAGGAGCAAGTTTTGGGATCCGGATCGGGAGTAACCACATCTGCGTTTTCATACTGCCAGATCTCCAAAGGAGATCCCGCGGCCGAAAAAAAACCGGTTATGATAGCAGGCATTTTGTCCTCCCGGTTCAGTTTGGTTTCGTGCGCTCCACCCAGGCCAGGGTTTCCTGCAGCTCCCCGTATGAATATTCCGGGTCCCGGGGCTTGAATGGGAGCTTCAGGTCCTGGCGCAGGGCATGAACCGCGAAATAGATAAAAAATGGGTCGGGGCGCTTCATGGCCTGGACAAAGAGGTCCTTGAGAACCGCGGACGCGGCCGCAGGATCGACTTTTTGGAGAATATAGGCGAAGCAAGAAAGGGTTATGGTGTGCAATTTCAGCCCGTTTTCTTTGATTTCTGCAACAATGAGAGGGACAACCTTGGCTCCGCCTTTGACGAGACGCATCACCGTGGGATCTCTTTCAAAAGCCCTCATGAGAACACTGGGTCCACTGGCAAACAGGGCCTCCTTGATGTTCTTGGGGTCCTTGAGTCTAACAATGTCTTCTTGAAAGTCACTCATGCCGGCCTCCTAGCAATACCTGTCAATCTCAAGCAACCGTTGAACCACCACCTGCCCAGGGCAGTCCGATCCCTTTAACAGCCTCCTTTTTCGATCTTGAAGAAGTTGCGGTCCCCGGGAACGACCTGGATCCTGACGGGAGCGCAGAGTTCGTCCTTGATATCGGCAAAATAAAAACCCGGATTTATCGGCCCGAAGAAAGCCACCCCTTTGCCGTCGGTCACTGCGGACAATACCCGGGGATCGCCCGGATGGCGGAGGTTTACCTTCGCCTTGGGCACGGGAAGGCCCCGGCGGTCGTAAACGAAAACCTGGGCCGCGGCAGTGGCCACCCTAATCTGAAAAGTTACACCGCCGACAGCCTTTTTGTCCCGGAGGATGGTGGCGGAAACCGTGCCTTTTACTCCGTCCCGTGTTTTTGGTTCAATCTGAATCTCCAACTGGAATTCACCCTGTCCACCCTTGCGTAGGACCAACTGGCTCTTTTCGGCTTTGATTTTAACGGGCAATCCCTTATCCGGTTTACCGAGGCGGAGTTCGAAAGTGCCGCCAGCCGGCGCAAATACGGGAATCGTCCGGATGAGTTTCCCGGCGTTGGCATTAACGCTGGAACTGTCAACGGGAACAGCGCCACTGACGGCAGCCGGGTCGAGATTGCACTGGGCCTGGTCGTTGTCGGGGACGATATTCCAGAGGTCGTGGCTTAAGGTATCAATGCCGGTGAATGCGGCCGCGGAGACACAGCCGTGCCCAAAATCGCCGCCAACGAGGATCCGTTGATACTGGCTGTGAGCGCGTCCCGGGCGCAGACGCGCAGAAACTAACTCGGTAGCCGTCGTTTCCACGGCCCGGTCAATTCGGGGCGGTCCTACGGGCCCGCCGGTAAAGCCGAGACCCCGCACCTCCAGGATTCGCCAAATATCATCCGTTGGCGCAGTACCGCGGTTGGCAGTGCGGACAAAGAAGCGGTTGTGATGGGCGGGTACGTATTCGTGGGTGGTGGCGGCCGGAAATTGGTCAGAATTATCCGCATACACGTCCGGTGAATACCAGGGGGAACTGCAAGCGCTGGGTTCGTCGCCGGTATCTTCCGGGCAATCTTGCATCACCAGGTCCGGTTCACCCAACCGGATGTGCACCGGCTGGCCTGCTTCCAGCCAGGGCTTCTGGCTGTAGAGAGGCACTTCGATGATCGAGGCGTAGGCGGGATCCGGGTAGATCTTATTAACATAATGCTCATAGACCCAATTGAACGCTTCCCGGGTGCTGAGGACCCCGGTGGGTCCCCAATCAATCCGGGCCGTTTGGTATCCCGGAACCGTTGTCAAAGTCATGCCTTCGCCGCTGATGCCCAGATCGATGTTGTCGTCCAGGGGGTTCTGCACCATTCTGCCATTGAACGCGGACGCAAAGAGCTTGTCGACAACGGCCTCCATGGTATCCTGGTCTGCCCGGCTGGCTGCGATCACCGCGCCCCGGGTGCCGGTCCAGAGCCCGTTCATAAACGGATCGACAAAGCCTCCGGAGCGGCATTGGGCGGCAAACAAGACAATCTGCCGGCAATGGATCGCCCCGATCCTGGTCCCGAAGTCAGAGGCGTAATACTTCTGGCTAAAATTCTCGCAACAGAGATAACACCCGGTGCCGACGTCCTGGCCCCCGTGGTTGTAAGTAAAGATAAACAGGTGGTCATCCGCTCCCAGCTCATGGGGATCGCCGCTGCCCGCGGCATAGGCGGCCAGGGCATTATCCAGGTCTGCCCGGGTCGCGTCATAAGTGACGTCGGTGCCCGCGACCATCGGGTCCCAACTGGCATCGCTGTAAGTTCCCACTAAAATGCGGATATTGGCCAGCGGATAGCCGTACATCTGGTGCAGCAGGTTGGTCCAGCGAATCAGGCTCTTGACGTAGCGTTGCCGATTACAAACACCGACGAACAGGAGGGCGAAATAGCGCTCCGCAGCCGGCCGGGTGATGGAACCGGACATGTTTTCGTAAGTCATTTTACTTCCCCTCCTTTCCCGGCAGGATGTGTGAGATCAGACTCCTTTCCAGTTCGGGATCAGCAATGGGAAATTCTTCCTCTATGGTCCGGATACTCCCATCTTTAAGGTTGTGCAGCTCATAGACCACGGGGTGGGAAAAATTGGCGTCATGGACCAGATCGATGAAGACCAGGAAGGCATCTTGATCCACTTTGTAAGTATTGTAGCCAATTCGCAGTTGTGTACCGGCTTTCAGGGGGGTGTGTTTAATGAAGACCGCGACGCGCTCGCGTCCTTTGAGCCTTTTGTAGGCTCCGCTGACATGCGCCTTGGCGGTGACCTCCTTGACATGCTCGAGAGTAATTGGCATGATCGATACCCTCCTTTAGAGATTCATAAGAGTGTGGCCATTACCCTATTGGCTTCCTGAACCCGTTAAACTGCGGCCGTAACACCCCGAGAACCGGCACGCCCGCGCCTCCCCGGAGGGAAGCGGCCGGAAAGACTGCCATTCCACTCGGTTTCAAGTGACGAGATTATGAGACAGTCCGACTGCCTTTCATCAAAATGAAAGATTATGCTTCTTTTTTAAAGGTCTTTAGAAAGTTGCTTCCATGCCCATATGAAGCCATGAAAGATTTAGGTAAGGAATGGAAATCTGGTTTCCAAAGTTTGGTAGATCATTTGCTCTTCCCTCACACTTGAGGAAAAGAGGGGTAAGGTGGGCATCCTGCTTTAATCTTCGTGGTGGTTGGCCCCGTCCATCCTGGCCGGAGGAGGATTTCAGCAGTCTTTTCGACTGGATTGGGTCTTTTAAGGCAGCCTCAAAGGAGATTGTCTAAATGTCGGCCTATTACTGTTTAATTCCTTTGCAGCGCCTCTGAATACCCGCTGGCAAGTTGCATATTCCTTCTTGATAGGTCCCACTTTATTCAAGAAGAATGTTACATTTAGAGCATAAGTTATCAGAAATGTCAATAAATTATTTCCTGGACTCAAAAATTTAATAGATCAAATTTAGGCCATTGCCAG
>DYJG01000598.1 GCA_020723225.1 Desulfobacca acetoxidans
GGTGCGGATGCCGATCTCCCGCCGGGGGCCGATGGCGTAGCGCATGGCCCCGTGGAGCTGGGGCGCGAAGAGAAAGCCGATGCCCACCTCCAGGATGCACCAGGAGACCTGTTCCGGGGTCAGGGCCAGGTTGATGCCCAAGGCCTCGATTACGTCCGCGGAGCCGCAGCGGGAGGAGACCGCGCGGTTGCCGTGCTTGGCGACCTTCAGCCCTGCCGCGGCCACCACGAACGCGGTGGTGGTGGAGACGTTGAAGGTGGCCGTGGCGTCGCCGCCGGTGCCGCAGGTGTCCACCACCGTTTCCTGGTCCACGTTGATTTCGTCCCGGTCCAGGTCCACCAGGCCGTTGCCCACGGGGATGCGGGTGGCCTTGGCCCGCATCACTTTAGCGGCCGCGGAGATTTCGGTCACCGTCTCCCCCTTCATGCGCAAGCCCGTGATAAAGGCCCCGATCTGGGCCTCGGTGGCCTCTCCGGTCATGATGATGTCCATGGCCCGGGTCATCTCCTCTTCCGTCAAATCCTGGCGGGTGACTACTTTGTAGATGGCGTCTTTGAGCATAATTCCCCTCTATTTAAATTGCGTATACACCGCGGCCAAAGCTATGGGAATCAAAATCCAGCCGGCGATTTTGTGGAAGTGATAGTACAACAGCGTCCCAAAAGATATTTGGGAAATCTGCCAGAGTCTGGCCAGGCCCAGGTCCACTCCGGGCAAGAATTCATCCAGGCTTAAGAAAAAGCGGATCACCCCGGTCTTGGTACGGTCGCCGTTCAATAGCCATGCCCAGCCCCCCAGGAAGGAGGGGTCGAAGTTTTTGGGATCGAAGAAGAGCATCCCCAAGAGCACGATGGACAGGCTGATCCACAGGGTACGGCTGGGTTTGCGGCCGTAGCCCGCCAGGAGGTCCCAGAAGAGAAAAGTGGCCAGAGAAGTGGGCCGCCACCATTTCTCCAGGGTCTCCCGGCGCTTCCCCTGGATATAGACCTCGTCGGCCCGGTCCTGCTCCCCCCGGAGCTTGAAATAGGATTCCAACTGGCTGTAATTCCGGGTGTTGAAGCGGCTGATCTGCAATAAACCCAAAAGCTTCCGCCAATCATCGGGCTTTTCCTCGGCCACGTTCTCCCGGGCGTGGATGGCCTGGTAAGTCATTTCATCCAGCCAGACCTTGTCCCCGGTCCGGGGCCAGGACATATTGACCAGCATCAGGATGAAAAAGCTGCTGCTCTCCAGGCGGGCTTCGTCTTTGACCCGGACGTTGTCCAGCAGCGCCAGGTCCTTGGCGGTGAATTTCTTGGCCGAAAGCTTGTCCAACTCCACATTGCGCAGGTCCAGGACCCTCTCCACCACCGCGTAGTCCAGGGTCAACTCTTTATAACCGATAATTTTGGCCGGTTCGGTGCTCCCCACAAACAGGTCCCGGAACTGGGCCATAGCCAGGGAAACGCCCCCCTGGGCCTTAAGATTGCTGAACAACCCCATCTGCCCAACCTTCAGGTTGATCAGGTAAACCGGGGCCTGGGGGTGTCTAAATTGGGCGTTGATGCCGTTGAAATCGCCGCCCACCTCGGTGCCGTCGAAGAAGACCTGATTTTCAAAAACGCCGTTAAAGATGGAGAAGTTGCCCTTGACCCGCATCCGGCTAAAAAAGGTGTCGGCCTGGAAGAGGGCCTGGGAAAAATCCGCGTCGCTCCCCACCTGGAGGTTGGTAAACTGGCCCCCCAGCTTGCCGGTGATTCTGGCCTCCAGGGCGTTGAGGCGGCCCAGAATGTTGGCACCCTCGAAAAAGACCCCGCCCTGAAACTCCGTCTGGTTGAAAGAGGCGTCGCTTTCCACCTTCATGCCGCTGAACATGGCCATACCGGTGATAACCGAGCCGTCCAGGGACAGGGATTTCTTAAAAATCGCGTAGCCGAAATCCAGGCCCATCTGGAAGCGGCAGGCCTGGAGTTCCACCGCCTGGGCCACCTCCGCGGAGCGCAGGCT
>DYJG01000599.1 GCA_020723225.1 Desulfobacca acetoxidans
GATGGTGAAACCCCCGGAGCAGGGCCTTGAAAGGCCGGGAGAGGATGTCGTCCTCGGTGATCCAGGTCTGGCCGCTGACCTTTAGACCCCCTCCCAGGTCCAGGACAAAAAGGTTGAGGGGCAACTCCGTTTTGAGCCGGGAGCAGCCGCGAGGCTCCAGGGATTGGTCCACGTCCAGGGCGAACATGGCGTCCATGGATTTTTCATGGGCGAAGCGGGTGATGTCGTGGAAGGTGCGGCAGCGCGCAGCCTCGAATGCCGGGCTTTCCGGGTCCAGGAGGTTCAGGGGCGCGGCTTTTTTCAGGATGCGGCGCAATTTTTGGAAGAGGGGATTATCCCGCAGGTCTTCGTCAGGCCGGGGGCGGTGCTCCAACAGCTCCGAGACCAGGCCGGGGTAGACCCGGGCCGCGTCCGCGTCCACGGTGACCACCTGGCCGTTATGGAGCACCCGGGTGGCCCCGCCCACCTCCACCAGGGTGGGCACCCTGAACTCCCGGGCCAGGATGGACATGTGGTCCGTGGGGCTGCCCACTTCGGTGAGGATGGCATTGATCCGGTCCATGACCAACACGAGTTTGGCCGCGGGCTGCCGGGCCACCACCACTGCGCCCGGGGGAATCTTGGCCACGTCCTCATCCCGGGTGTACAGAAAAACCCGGCCGGCAGCCGCGCCCCCCACGGCCCGGATGCCGAACCGGAGCAGGGGAGGGACCGGCTCCCAGATGCTTTCCCGTTCCGCCGCGGCAAAACTGGGGGCAACGACCCGCAAGGGCCGGGACTGGAGGAGATAAATGGCGCCGCTCTCATCCAGGGCCCATTCGATATCCTGGGGGTGGCCGAAATGCTTTTCCAACTTGAGGGCGATGGCCGCCAAATGTTGAATCTGCTCCGGACTCAGGCAGGGAGAAGTGGCCTGATCCGGGTCCAGGGCCGCCTCCCGGGTGCCTCCTTCGGGCCGGGGAACCAGGGCTACTAACTTTTCCGCCACTCTCTGGGAGGTGATCTCCAGACCCGGCTCCCGGGAGACCCGGTAGAGGTCGGGGGAGACCGCGCCGTCCACCGCGTATTTCCCCAGGCCCCAGACCGCGCTGATGAGCACGGTGTTGGACTCCGCCGCGTGGGGGTCCAGGGAGAACATGACGCCTGCGGCCCGGGCCGGGACCAGGGCCAGGCAGCCCACGGCCATGGGCAGCTCTTCCGCGGAGAAATGCTGGTATTTCCAATAAAAAATGGCCCGGGAAGTGAATTTGCTGGCCACGATCTCCTTATAATGGGCGGGGAAGTCTTTGGCGTCCACGTTGAGGAGGGTGGCGAACTGGCCGGCAAAGGAGAATTCCGTATCTTCCCCCACCGCGCTGGAGCGCACCGCCAGGGGCCGGCCCGCAAAGGGTTTTCCGGCGTCCAGCAAGGCTGCTTCCAGGTCCGGCGGCAAGGCGGCCTGGCGCACCAGGGCCTGAATCTCCCGGCTGACCGCCTCCAGGCTCTCCAGGTCGTCAATCCGGGCCTGGGCCAGGCGCTGGGCCAACTCCCCCTCCAGCCCCGAAGCTTCCAGGAAACGTTTGTACGCGGACGCGGTAATGGCAAACCCTTCGGGAACCTGCAAATGGAGACGGTTGCCCATCTCCCCCAGGTTGGCCATTTTGGCGCCAACGCTGGCGGCCGTCTCCCGGGTCAGACTGCTTAAGGGGAGCACGTACGCGGTCTCCGGGATGGAGGGCGCGGCGGTGAGTTCCCGGCGGGTTTCTTCAATAATTTTTTGACAAATGGATTGTAGTTCGGGGTAGCGGTTATCGGTGAGCAGATTCAGTTCGGCGACTATCTGGGAGACGCTGTCCCCCAGCCGCTCCACCTGGGTCTGGAGATAGACGCGGTCAAACAGAAAATCCCCGGAAAGCTTTTCCTCCATGTCGGCCATGATCTCCAGGGCTTTACTATTGTTTTCCAGAAGGCGGCGGAAATGCTGAAATTTTAGACGCAGCCGGGC
>DYJG01000600.1 GCA_020723225.1 Desulfobacca acetoxidans
GGGCTCGAAGCTGTGACCCCCGGCTTGGAAGGCCGATGCTCTCCCAACTGAGCTATCCGCCCAACCTGGTAATTTTTCTCTTATAGCGGCCCCGCTGTCAAGGGGGAAAAAATAGGGGTTAGGGGTCAGGGGTTAGGGGTTAGAAAATAGGCGGATCAAACCAGCCTCTAATCCCTAAACCCTAATCCCTAACCCCTTTCTTTTTTAGTGCGGCCGAATCTCCGTCGTCGGCGCCTCGCTCGCGGGGATAAAGGCCGGCTCCGGCGGCGCCGGCAGCGGCAGGGCCTTGAACAGGGTTTCCGGGTCTTCCACGGCCAGGGCTAGTTTCAGCACCTCGTCCATGTGGTCCACCGGGGTGAGCTCCACGGACTTGAGGATCCGGGCCGGAATTTCCTTGATATCCTTGGCGTTGTCCCGGGGGATGAGCACCGTCTTGATCTGGTGGCGGTGGGCGGCGATGACCTTCTCTTTGAGCCCGCCGATGGGCAGCACCCGGCCCCTGAGCGTAATTTCCCCGGTCATGGCCACGTCTCTCTTGACCGCAATCTTGAGCAGCGCGGAGACGATGCTGGTGGCGATGGTGATGCCCGCCGACGGCCCGTCTTTGGGGATCGCCCCTTCCGGCACGTGCACGTGGATGTCGATCTTGCGGTAAAAGTCAGGGGACAGCCCCAGGGACTCGGCCTTGGAGCGCACGTAGCTCAAGGCGGCCTGGGCCGACTCCTGCATTACTTCCCCCAATTTCCCGGTGATCATCAGCTTGCCCCGGCCGGGCAGCACCACCACTTCCGTCTGCAGGAGTTCGCCCCCGAACTCCGTCCAGGCCAGGCCGGTGGTGAGGCCCACTTCGTTTTCCTCTTCAGTGCGGCCGAAGCGGAAGCGGGGCACTCCCAGGTATTTCTGCACCTGTTGGCTGCTCACCTTGACCTGGTGGTCCTTGCCTTTGGAGGCCACTTCCCGGGCCACTTTCCGGGTGATGGCGGCAATTTCGCGCTCCAGATTTCTCACCCCCGCCTCCCGGGTGTATTGCCGGATAATGGCGAAGATGGCGTTCTCGGAAAAAGAAATATTCTCCTGGCTCAGGCCGTTGGCCGTGCACTGCTTGGGAATCAGGAACTGCTGGGCGATGAGCAGTTTCTCCACTTCAGTGTAGCCCGGCAGCCGGATGATTTCCATGCGGTCCTGAAGGGGCGCGGGAATGGAGTAGAGATTGTTGGCGGTGGTGATGAACATGATCTCGGAGAGGTCATAGTCCACGTCCAGATAGTGGTCGTTGAACGCAAAGTTCTGTTCCGGGTCCAAAACCTCCAGCAAGGCCGCGGAGGGGTCGCCCCGGAAATCGGTGCTCATCTTGTCCACTTCATCCAGGCAGAAGACCGGGTTGCCGCTCTTGGCCTTTTTCAGCGATTGGATGATCTTGCCGGGCAGCGCGCCGATGTAAGTGCGGCGGTGGCCCCGGATCTCGGCCTCATCCCGCACGCCGCCCAAAGAGAGGCGCACGAAGTTTCGGCCCAAGGCCCGGGCCACGGACTTGGCCAGGGAGGTTTTGCCTACCCCAGGCGGTCCCACCAGACAGAGGATGGGGCCTTTCATCTTCTTCACCAGGCTCTGGACCGCCAGGTGCTCCAGAATGCGCTCCTTGGGCTTCTCCAGGCCGTAGTGGTCTTCGTGGAGGATGCGCTCCGCCTCATCCAGGTCGTGCTTGTCCCGGGTCTTTTCATACCAGGGCAGGGAGAGCAGCCAGTCGATGTAGTTCCTGACCACCGTGGCTTCCGCGGACATGGGGCTCATGAGCTTGAGTTTCTTCAACTCATGCTTGACCTTGGCCTGGGCCTCGGCGCTCATCTTCTTTTTGCGGATGCGGCGCTCCAGTTCCTGGACTTCGCCCTTGAAATCCTCCTTTTCCCCCATCTCCTTCTGGATGGCCCGCATCTGTTCGTTCAGGTAGTACTCCCGCTGGGTCCTTTCCATTTGCTTCTTGA
>DYJG01000011.1 GCA_020723225.1 Desulfobacca acetoxidans
GCAAAGACGCCAAGACGCAAAGTAAAAAGACGCAATAACACGTAGGGTAACTGCTTGTTATTCTTCTCGTTCCCAAGCTTGGCTTGGGAATGAAAGTACAGGGCAAGTTAAACTTGCCCTGTATCCGCATTCCCAAGTACAACTTGGGAACGAGTTAAAGTGGCCAGTAGCCAGTGGTCAGTGGCCAGTAAAAAGCCATAGTGAGCGCAGGACTTACCCCCTCTCCCCCCGCCTAGAGGCTCCATCTCTACCCTGCCGCTAACCGGCGGGGGGAGAGGGCCGGGTGAGGGGGGCAAGCTTTCCATGTTTTACGGGTGTGCCGCAGGACCAAGAAGAACTGTTACGAAGAGTTCCTTTAGGCGGTATCCGCACAGGCTTTCCAGCCTGTGCGGATTAATACCCGGGCGGGCGAGACGCCCACCCTACGGGCTTTTTCTAATTTTCTGGGAGGAAATGACCATCAAAACTCCTCCTTCTTTGGAAGTCCTCATTGTCTTAGGCGGCCGGGTGGGTGCGGACGGCTACCCGGGAAGGCCCACCCGGCTGCGCCTTCTTCATGCCCTGAATCTGTGGCGGGAGCGTTACCCCGAGGCCTATTTCCTGGTTAGCGGCGGGCAAAACCGGGGAGCGCCAGTCTCCGAGGCCCGGGCCATGGCGGAGTGGTCCCTGAAGTGGGTGGAGGAAAACTGGGGGACCGAAGCCAAGCAGCGTCTCGCCGCCCGGATCGTCCTGGAAGAGACCAGCCGCAACACCGCCGCGTCCGCGGCCAACGTCCTGGCCCTGGCCCAAAGCCTGGGGCTGAAACGGCTGGGCCTGGTCACGGATCATCTACACATGCGCCGGGCCCATTACCTCTTCCGGCGCCAGGCCCGGGGCCGCCTGCATTCCCTCCACCCCCTCCCCTTCCCTGGCCTGCTCCGGGACTACTGGCAGCGCCGCCGCTTCCTGCGCCTGGGGAAGATGCTGCTTAGGGAGGGAGGGGCGTGGGTGAAGGTGTTGGGGAGGCGGATGGTGGGGATATGAGGTAACAGGTGTTAAGGGTTAGGGGTCAGGGGCCTGGGGAGCCGCACCCCGGCTAATATTGATTGCTTTTGTAGAAATGGACAATTCATGTTAAATTTTCTAATTAGCGATAGTATTGGAGATAATAATTAAGAATGAAAAGGCGTTAACAATAGATGCTCAAAAAAATCTGGCATGATCCTGTTTGGAGTAAAGTAATTGCAACCGCAATTTTTGCCTCACTGACAGCCGTCGGATATTATATCTTTGGTGGGCGGCAAGTTATTAAGATATTTCTCCGATATAGTATTAATATACCACTGTGGATATTAATGCTTCTTTGCCTACTATTATTAACGCTTCTTATATTCATTAGATCATATAAGAAGGCAGCCAATGCGCGGCATGTCTTACGTTTTGTACCGCTTCATAGTCAACGCTGGTGGCATTTAGCAAAGCAGCCAGATGAAAGTTTTTGCTCACAAATCGCTCTTGATGTTCAAGTCACTAATATTTCTTCCGCTCCAGTCAGAATTGTAATGGTCAGTCTTATAAAACCGAAAGCTAAGATTCTACACGCGGTGGCAAGCCTTCCTGTGCCAGGAACTCACTATCATAGCTTTGAACAACCAGTACCGCCTCACAGAACCACGAGGGCAGGAATACATATAATGGCGCGCGGGAAGCTGGCAGCCCAAGGCAGTCCGATATGCATCACGCTTGGCTTCACAGATCAATATGGTCAGGAATATAAGCTTAAAAACATCACTATCGAAACAAGAGATAAACCCATTCCTAAAATAAAAATTAAGGAACGCATTGATTCACAGCCCCACAAAATGCCATGGACATATAATCCAGATATAGAATCCGTTGCTATTTGTGATGCGATTTTGAAAGAAGAAAAACGGAACTATGCAGCTTACGGACGCAGTCGCGGTGGCCTGGGGAGTCTTAATGTCGGGCTCCAAAGTGAGCCAAATTATGGTTGGACTGAAGTTGGCAACTTGCCGTCCCTCTTGTGGAAAAAAGGTGATGGGAAAAAGATATCATCACCCAACTTGGAGCGATTGCTCAGGACTTATGAAGCTCTTAATTACACTGACAAGGACAACCTATGTCAGTATTTACTGAGTCAATTACAAAAAGACTCTCTATTTGCTGACGTTTCCTACTTTGTATTTCTCGCACTTCACCGAATTGGAAGAACGATAGACGCTTTGAAAACAGCGCGGACTTATCTCGCCGGGGATAAGGTCTATGGGTATAGTAATCTCTTGGGGACCTTATCGGCAGTCATATCACACGAGCATTTTGAGATTGAACCAAACTTGTATCCTCAGATTATACAGGAGCTTGAGGGTGACCAAGAATATGATTTCAGGTTAAAAGAAAAAATAAACCTCGCTATACTAGAACAGCTTGACGTTGGCCGGACGCCAACAAAAAATGAAACATAAAAAACTGGACAAAATCCCGTCAATTATCCATATCCAAAAGAGCTCCTGCACCATGCTTAATGGCGAGGGTCTATCTCTACCTTGAAAACTGGACAAAATACGAGATTCTTCACTCCGCTGCGCTCCGTTCAGAATGACAAGAGAATTCGCAGAGGTATCAGTCGATAATAACTCCGCATACTGCGTCATAGCCATTGGCCCTGCCCTCTGACCCCTGACCCCTGACCCCTGCCCCCTGCCTTTTAAAGGATAGCTTCAATCCCTTTGCGGCGGATCACGTTCAGCAGCACGAGGGCCGCGCCGGTGGGGCGCTTTGCGCCCCGCTCCAACTGGGACACGTATCCGGGTGTGACGTTCAGGTAATGGGCGAACACCGCCTGGCTCATGTGCGCCCGTTCGCGCATGGCCCGGATATCTTCTCCGGTCAGCGGCTCGATTCCGGCTTGGTCCTCCACGCCCAGATGGCGCATGGTGATTTTCCGGTAAGCCTCATCAGACATGATCCCGATTTCGTTCATGTCCTTGGCCGACTCAAGCAGTGCTTGGGTAAGCCGGGATAGTTTTTTGGGTTTGGCCGTCATGGTGTTGTCTCCTGCAATTTTCCCTCTTGAAGGGCGAGCGCAAGGTATTCGTTACTTGCTTCAAGCCATATAGCCGCCATTTCCCTTAGCGTGGCCAGCTCGTCGCCTGTGATGTTCTCACGCTCCTTTTTAGCGAAGCCGTAGAGAAACACTGCTCGATCCCCGGCACAGTAGGCAATTAGCATCCGGTAGCCCCGAGAGCGCCCCTGCCCTGCCCTTGCCACCCTTTGCTTGATGATGCCGCCGCCTAAATCGGCGTCCACGATGCCACGCTCTGCCCGCTCAATAGCTTGGCGCAAGCTGTCATCGCTGATCCGTTCATCCCGTGCGAAGCGCACGAACCACTTGTTTTTGAAAATCCGCACGCCGCTCGCTCCCAACACTATAAACTATATTTCATAGTATTATATATGTCAACCTCTTTTTGGAAAACCTTTTGTGTGGATGATAACAAAACTCGGACTGAAAATTTCCTAATGGCTTATGACCACTGGTTACCGGCCACTGGCCACTGGCTGCTGACAGCTTTTCAGAGAGACGCAGAGAAAGCGCAGAGAGAAATAGGATCAATCAGGCATTTTGCCAAAGTCCGGTAATCGGTGTCCCATTTTCCGTTTTCTGTATAAATATCCAACAACTCTGCCACTGCTCCCCCTCTAACTTGAACTGCTGAAAACTGGCAAATTTCTGATTACCCCCTGATTTCCCTTAACTTTTCCCGATCCCAAATAAGTGCGAAGGATCGGCACTCCCTGAATAAAAAATAAAAAAAGGCTTGACAGGATAGGGAAAATCGGATTAAAAGTATGCGTTAGTCAAACATAAGAAATTTTTCACAAGAAAAACCCTCTCTAGTAGGTCGATAATGCTGGAAATTAAACGCCCCGTAAGCGCCACCCTAAGCCCGGAGCAAGTTTCCGCCATCCAGGAGACCTGCCGCCGTTTCCGCGCCACCAAGGGCGGACTCCTGCCCTCCCTGCACGCCGTTCAAGGTATCTGCGGCAATTGGCTGCCGCTGGAAGCCTTGCAACTGGTGTCCGAAGGCATGGATGTCCCCTATCCTTACCTTTACGGCGTCATGAGCTTTTACACCATGTTCTCCCCGACTCCCCGGGGCAAGTACATTATCCGGGTCTGCGAATCGCCCCAGTGCCACATCCTGGGCGTGGAGAACCTGGTGGACGTGCTCAAGGCCGAATTGGGGGTCGGTGTAGGAGAAACCACCAAAGACGGCCTCTTCACCCTGGAGCACACCGCCTGCCTGGGCTGCTGCGAAGTGGCGCCGGTGATGCAGATCAACGAAGTGCTGCACGGCCGCCTCACTGCCGACCGGATTAAAAATATCCTCGCGGACTACCGGGCCGGCAAAGCCCCGGACTATCGGGAGATTCGCCGCACCACCAACGCCCTGAGCGATTATCCCCCCAGTCCCGATGAACTGGTGCTGCTGGCCAACGTGGACCAGATGGACCCCATGAGCCTGGATGACTGCCTGAAACGGGGCGGCTACGAGGGCCTGAAAAAGGCCCTGTCCATGACCCCGGAAGAGGTGGTCAACGTGGTCAAGGACTCCGGCCTCCGGGGCCGTGGCGGCGCGGGTTTCCCCACCGGCTTGAAATGGTCCTTCACCCTGCCCAGCCCCGTCTTCCCCAAGTACATCGTCTGCAACGCCGACGAAGGGGAGCCCGGCACCATCAAAGACCGCTACATCATGGAGGGCGACCCCCACAAGCTGCTGGAGGGCATTGCCATTGCCGGCTACGCGGTGAAGGCGAATTTCGGCTATATCTACTGCCGGGGTGAATATTACCTGTCCATGCACCGGCTGAACACCGCCATTAAAGCCGCGGAGGCCAAGGGCCTGTTGGGCGACAACATCATGGGCTCCGGCTTCTCCTTCCACATCCAGGTGCAGACCGGCGGCGGCTCTTACGTCTGCGGCGAGGAAACTGCGCTCATCGAATCCATCCAGGGACAAAGAGGCAATCCCCGGGTCAAGCCGCCCTTCCCCGGCCAGGTCGGCGTCTGGTACAAGCCCACCATCGTCAACAACGTGGAGTCCCTGTCGAACGTGCCTTCCATCGTCCTCAAAGGCTCCGAATGGTACAAAGCCAAAGGCACCCAGGACACCGCGGGCACCAAGATTTTGCAGGTCGTGGGCCACGTGAACAAGCCCGGCATCGTTGAAGCCAACCTGGGCATGACCATGCAGGAACTCATCGACAAATACGGCGGCGGCGTGCGTTCGGGCCGGAAAATCAAGTCCGTCCAGCCCGGCGGCGCGTCCGTGGGCTTCTTCCTGCCGGAACATCTGAACACCGTCATCGAACACGGCGCGCTGGCCAAGGTGGAAGGAGGTCTGGGGTCCGGCACCATGATGGTTATGGACGACACCACCTGCATCATCGACGTGGTGAAGTGCCTGCTCTACTTCTTCCAGCACGAATCCTGCGGCTTCTGCCTGCCTTGCCGCCGGGGCACCCGGGTGCTCTACGAGCTGATCTGCAAGGTGGCCGCGGGCCACGGCACCCAGGGGGACCTGGACCGCATGTACAGCTTGTCCAAGGCCATGGTGGAAAGCGCCAACTGCGCGCTGGGGTGGAGCCCCCACTCCTTCATCAAGACCACCATGGAGCGGTTCAAGGAAGAATACGACGCGCACCTGGCGGGGAACTGCCCGCTGGGGGTGTGTAAGGCGGAGACGCATCATTAAATGAAAAAGATAGACCTGGACACCGCCCTGCGCCTCATCGACGGGGCCAAGAAGAAGGCCCTGGAGATCAAGGTGCCCA
This sequence comes from Desulfobacca acetoxidans, assembly GCA_020723225.1. Lineage (GTDB taxonomy): Bacteria > Desulfobacterota > Desulfobaccia > Desulfobaccales > 0-14-0-80-60-11 > SURF-52. The sequence goes on from DYJG01000011.1 coordinate 5,836, forward strand.
TGGACATCGCCGTGGTGGACGCGGGCAACAACCTGGTAGCCTTCCAGCGCATGGACGGCGCCTGGCTGGGCTCCATCAACATCGCCATGAACAAGGCCTACACCGCCCGGGCCTTCGATATGGAGACCAAAACCCTGGCGCCCTTCTGCCAGCCGGGGCAGCCCCTGTTCGGCATCCACGCCAGCAATGACGGCCGCCTCATCATCTTCCCCGGGGGCATTCCGCTCAAGGATGGCAACAGCGTCATCGGCGCCATCGGCGTCAGCGGCGGCTCCGTGGAGCAGGACCAGGTAGTGGCGGAAGCCGGGGTGGCGGCCCTTTAAGGACCGTTTTCGGTTTTCTGTTTTCGGTTTTCGGTAAAACATTAAGTTTTACAGGCAATAATCCACCTTTAAATGAAGGTTAAGGTATGTTGATTGATTACTTGCCGGTTTTAATCTACATGCTCATCTCCGTGGGGCTGGTGGGGGTTATCGTGCTCCTGTCCGAACTGCTGGGCAAAAAGACGCACACCCCGGCCAAAGACATCCCTTATGAATGCGGCATGGACCCCATCGGCGACGCCCGCAGCAGGTACACGGTGCGGTTTTACATCATCGCCATGTTCTTCATTGTCTTCGACATTGAAGCTATTTTCCTCTACCCCTGGGGCGTGGTCTTTAAACCCCTGGGCTGGTTCGGCCTCTGGGAGATGGGCGTGTTTATCGCCATCCTGGCTGTGGGGCTGGCCTATGTTTGGGGTAAGGGAGCGTTGGAATGGGAATAGAAGAACACCTCGGTTATAACATCCTCACCACCAGCCTGGAAAAGCTGGTGGACTGGGGACGGAAGAGTTCGCTCTGGCCCGCCACCTTCGGGCTGGCCTGCTGCGCCATCGAGATGATCTGCACCGCGGCCAACCGCTGGGACATCGCCCGCTTCGGCATGGAGGCCTTTAGGGCCTCGCCCCGCCAGGCGGACGTGATCATCATCGCCGGCACGGTGTGTAAAAAGATGATGCCCGCTATCGAGCGCATCTATGAGCAGATGACCGAACCCAAGTGGGTCATCGCCATGGGCGCCTGCGCCTGCTCCGGAGGGATTTTCGACTCCTACGCGGTGGTCCAGGGCATCGACAAGTACCTGCCGGTGGACGTCTACGTCCCGGGCTGCCCGCCCCGTCCGGAAGGGCTGCTCTACGGCATCCTGAAACTTCACGAAAAGATTTTGCAAGACCCCTTCCTGACCAAGAAATACCAGGAACGGCTGGCGCTGCGCCAGGAGGCCGTATGAACCAGGCCGCGGAACTGCTGCAGGAAAAGTTTCCCGAGGAAGTGGTGGAAGTGGTGGAGTTCCGGGGAGAGACGCAGATCACCGTCAAACCCGGGCGCATCGTGGACATCTGTAAGGCCTTGCGGGACGACAACCGTACCTCTTTTCGCTATCTTTCCATGATCGCGGGCATGGATTACCTCCCCCAAAGCCCTCGGTTCGGCGTAGTCTATAATCTTTACTCCCACAAGAATAAAAACCGGGTGACCTTAAAGGCCCTGCTCGCGGACGACGCCGCGCCCGCCATTGACTCGGTGGTGCCGGTGTGGAACACTGCCAACTGGCATGAGCGGGAGGCTTACGACATGATGGGCATCCGTTTCCGGGGCCACCCGGATCTGCGGCGGATTCTCATGCCCAACGATTGGGTGGGCCATCCCCAGCGTAAAGACTATCCCTTACGGGGCAAGTAGGAATACCTGATGAACAGCGCTGAGACCATGAAACGCACCGAAACCATGCTCCTCAACCTGGGGCCGTCGCACCCCAGCACCCACGGGGTGCTCCGGGTCCTCTTGGAGCTGGACGGCGAACTCATCCTGCGGGCCGATCCGGATATCGGCTACCTGCACCGGGGCATCGAGAAGATGTGCGAATACCGCACCTATCATCGCTGCATGCCCCTGATGAACCGCCTGGACTACCTGGCCGGCGAGGTCAACCTCTTCGGCTTCTGCCTGGCCATGGAAAAGCTGCTGGGCATCGAAGTGCCCAAGCGGGTCCAGTACATCCGGGTAATGATCGCGGAGCTCACCCGCATCGCCTCCCACCTCTTCTGGTTGGGCACCCACGGCCACGACCTGGGGGCTATGACTCCCCTCTTCTATGCGTTCCGGGAGCGGGAGAAGATCATGGACATGTGCGAAATGATCTCCGGGGCCCGGATGTTCCCGCTGTACCTCCGCATCGGCGGTCTGGCCGCGGACCTGCCCGAAGGCTTCATCCCCGCGGCCTGGGAGTTCGTCAAGTCCTTCCCGGACAAGTGCCAGGATTACCATAATCTCTTGACCAAGAACCAAATCTGGATCGAGCGCACCAAGGGCGTGGGCGTCATGACCGCGGACGAGGCCCTTGATTGGGGCTGGTCCGGCCCCATGGCCCGGGGCTCCGGAGTGAACTGGGACCTGCGCCGGGACAACCCCTATTCCAGTTACGAGGAATTCGATTTCGTGGTGCCCCTGGGCAAAAACGGCGACACCTATGACCGGTACCTGGTGCGCATGGAAGAGATGATCCAGGCCAACCGCATCGTCCGCCAGGCGTTGGAAAAGCTGGCGGAGACGCCCCCCGGGGACATCAAGGCCGAGGACCCCAGGGTCAGCCTGCCTTCCAAGGACGCGGTCTATAACGATATCGCCGGATTGATCAACCATTTCAAACTGATCCAGGAAGGCATCAAGCCCCCGGTGGGTGAAGTCTACCAGTGCATCGAGGCCCCCAAGGGCGAGATGGGGTTTTATATCGTCAGCGACGGCAGCCCCCAGGCCTTCCGGTTGAAGATCCGGGGACCGTCGTTTGTCAACCTCTCGGCCATGGATAAACTGGCCCGGGGCCGGCTGCTGGCCGATTCCATCGCCTTGATCGGCACCATGGACATCGTGTTGGCGGACGTGGACAGGTAGGCAGTAAGCAGTAAGCAGTGACCAGTGAGCAGTTTGAAGACAAAGTGGGGATAAGGCGATATTGAAAAAACTTATTCTTCTGATAATCCTCCTCTTCGTGGTCACGGTTATAACCGCCGGAGCTCAAGATAAGGCCACATTCACGGGGAAGATCGAGGAAATCGCCATTAAAACCACCATGACGCCGGTGGGCGCCATGGAGAAATCCCTGGTCATCAAGCTGGACAGCCAACCCAAGAAGGACATACGAGCCACGGCCGCGGACGCCGCCAGATTCGGACTGATAGATACCGATCAGCCCGGATCGGTCCTCAAACCCGGGCAAGTCAAAGGGGTGGGCTGGAAAGTAAAATTAACCTGCGAAAAGAAATCCACTTTCGGCGGCGAACCCGCTTACCAGGTGATCAGCCTGGAGAAGCTGGATTAATTGAAGCTAACATAGGAACGACTTATGGTGAATCTGACCATCGACGGCCGGGCGATTCAAGCGCCCAAGGGCAAAACCGTCCTGGAAGTGGCTGACGCCAACGGCATCTTCATCCCCCGGCTCTGTTACCACCCGGCCCTGAAGCCCATCGGCGCCTGCCGCATCTGCGTGGTGGAAGTCAAACCCGGCCCTCCCCGGCCCCTGCCGGCCTGCGCCACCGTGGTCAACGAAGGCATGGAGGTCGTCACCAATTCCCCCCGGGTCGAGGAAATCCGGAAGGAGTTGATGAAGCTGGTGCTCATCAACCATGCCCTGGAATGCCCCATCTGCGACAAGGGCGGGGAGTGCGAACTCCAGGATCTGACCCATGCCCTGGCCGTGGACAAAGTGGACCTGGAGGCCGTGAAACTGGCCCCCAACCACGACTACGAGTCCCTCTTCGTGGAGCGGCACCCGGACCGCTGCGTCACTTGCGGCCGCTGCATCCACGTCTGCCGGGACCACGTGGGCGCCATGGCCATCAATTTCATGCAGCGGGGCTATTTCACTGAGCTGGGTTCCGGCGTCCTGCCCCTGGATTGCGAATTCTGCGGCTCCTGCATCGACATCTGCCCGGTGGGGGCTTTGATCAACAAGCTCTGGAAATACCGGGCCCGGGCCTGGGAAGTGGACAAGACCGAAAGCGTCTGCCCCTTCTGCGGCGGCGGCTGCGTCTATGAGCTGCATACCAAGGACGACCGCATCTTGCGGGTGCGGAACGAAGAGAGCATCCTGCTCTGCTCCAAGGGCCGCTTCGGCTTCCCGGTGGTGGAGGCCCCGGATCGCCTGAAGACGCCGTTGATCAAGGAAAACGGCGGCTTCCGGGAGGCCTCCTGGGATGAGGCCCTGGACCTGGTGGCCTCCAAGTTCCAGGAGATCGCGGCAAGCGATGCCGGCGCCAAAGCCATCTACGGCATCGGCTCCGCCCGGGCCACCAATGAGGCCAACTACCTCTTCCAGAAATTCTTCCGCCAGGGTCTGGGCACCAACCAGATAGATAACCCGGGCCGGTATACCTATATCCGGGCTTTAAGAGGTCTGGGCACAGTCTTTGGTCCGCCCGAGGTCTCCGGTGTGGAGCAGTCCACCGCCCTTCCCCAGCCCTACCAGTCTCCTTTGACACCGGGCGCGGAAGCGAAGGGCAGCGGCTTCCCCTTTGTGCTGGGGCATTTCGACGATCTCCCCAAAGCCGACCTGGCCCTGGTGCTGGGCGCGGACGTCACTCCGGAGATGCCGCCTTTGGGCTGGAAGCTGCTCCGGGCATTGGATAACGAGAACTTCCGCCTGGTGCTGGCCAATCCCCGGCCGACCAAGTTCGACCGCTACGCCCACCTGAGCCTGCGCTACAAGCCGGGCACGGAACGGATACTCCTTTCCGGGATTTTTAAGGCCTTTTTTGCCGCGCATGCCGACTATGCCCCGGCGCTGAGCGTCAAGGGCCTGGAAGAGTTCAAGGAAACCTTCAAGAAAGTCACCCTGAAGGACGTGGCTTCCAAGACCGGGGTGGATGAAGCCCTGATCAAAGAGACCGCGGCCCTTTTGGCCCAGGCCCAGGCCCCGGCCATTATCTGCGGCACCGAGCTGCTGGCCCAGGACAAGGGCGAGCAAAACGCAGTAGCCTTGGCCGATCTCTTCCTGCTCGTCGGGAAGCCCGGCACCCCCGGGAGCGCGGTGTACCCGGTGGCGGAGAAGAACAACTCCCGAGGCGTTTGCGAAGTTGGCGTTCTCCCTGGCCGTCTGCCCGGGTACGTGCCCATTCCCGAGGATGCGAGGGGAATGACCCTGCCGGAAATGCTGGATAAGCTGGAAGCAGGCGACCCGGCCGCGCCCCAGGCCGTTTACATGCTGGGCGGCGACCTGCTCCGGGCCCTGCCCCACCGCAGCCGCACGGAAAAGCTCTTGAAAAAGGTGCCTTTCCTGGTGGTCCAGGACGCCTTCCTCACCGACACCGCCAAGCTGGCCCAGGTGGTGCTGCCGGTGGCGGTGCATGCGGAGCAGGAAGGGTCCTTCATCAGCAGCGACGGCACCCTTGGGGTTTTGCCCGCGGTCCTGTCGGCCAACGGCGTGCGCCCGGATTGGCAGATCATCGGCCAGTTGGGCGAGAAGATGGGCTATAAACTGGGAGCGTCCCATCCCAAGCAGGTCTTCCGGGAACTGGCCCAGAATATGCCGCTGTGGGCGGGATTAGGCCCGAAGGCTTCCGGCCCTGTGATGCCGGGCGAGGTCAGCGGCACGTTCGTGCCCTTTGAAGCGGACCTGAGCCTGCCCGGCCGCCGGCCCCATACCTTGATTGTCGGTAAGGTCCTGAATCATAACGGGTCTTACACCACCCATGCCCCTGACGGCACCTTGAAGCTGGTGCCCCGGGCGGAGCTGAGCCTGAACCCGGAAGACGCCAAGAGCTTAGGCCTGGCGGCCGGAGATACGGCCAAAGTCGTCTCCTCCCAGGGGGAGATCAGCGTGCCCGTGGTTTTGTCCCCGGAGATGCCTCCCGGAGTGGTCTTCCTGCCTGAGCATTTTGCGGAGCCCCCGGTGCATCTTTTGACCCTCAACTCCAACCTGGTTAGGGTAACCATCCAGAAGGGTTGATAATGATGAATCAATTGCCCATTTTGGTAATCATGACCGCGGTGAAGATCCTCCTGGTTTTGACGGTCTTCCTCACCTGCATCGCCTACACGGTGCTCATGGAACGTAAGGTCCTGGGGTACATCCAGTTGCGCTACGGCCCCAACCGGGTAGGCCCCTGGGGTCTCTTTCAGCCCCTGGCGGACGCGATCAAGCTACTCTTCAAAGAAGAATTTACCCCCCCGGGCGCCAACAAGGTCCTTTTTATCCTGGCTCCCATCATCACCGCGGTCCCCGCGTTTCTACCCCTGGCGGCCATACCCTTTGCCTCGCAGATCCTGCCGGATACCCTGACCATCTATGGGTACAAAGTGGACCTGACCGTGGCCGGGCTCAACCAGGGAGTGATTGCGGACATCAATGTGGGCCTGCTCTATGTCTTTGCCATGGGCTCCCTGTCGGTCTACGGTGCGGTCCTGGGCGGCTGGGCCTCCAACAACAAATATTCCCTGTTGGGCGGTCTGCGGCTTTCCGCGCAGATGGTCAGCTATGAAATATTCTTGGGCCTCTCCGTCATCGGCGTGCTGATGCTGGCGGGCTCCTTAAGCCTGGTCAAGATCGTGGAAGCCCAGAAATCCATGTGGTTCATCGCTTACCAGCCTTTGGGGTTCGTGCTCTTCATGATTGCGGCCTTTGCGGAATGCGCCCGCACTCCCTTCGACCTGATCGAGTGCGAAAATGAGTTGGTGGCGGGCTACCAGACGGAATACAGCTCCATGAAGTATGGCGTGTTCATGATGGGGGAATACGGCCACATTCTCGTGGCTTCCGCCCTGGCCACCACGCTGTTTCTGGGCGGCTGGCAGGGACCGGTGCTGCCCCCCATCGCCTGGTTCATGATCAAGACCTTCGCCTTGGTCTTCTTCTTCATCTGGGTCCGGGGGACCTTTCCCCGCTTCCGTTTCGACCAGCTCATGAAACTGGGGTGGAAGGTGATGCTGCCCCTGTGCCTGGTGAATATCCTGTTCACGGGCATTATCATCCAGTTTTTGCAGAGGTAGTACATGATTATCCCCTTTATTAAAGGCCTGGCCACCACCCTGCGCCACGTTTTCACCAAGCCCATCACCCTCCAGTATCCGGAGGAAAAGCGGCCGGTGGCGCCCCGTTGGCGGGGACACCCGGAACTCACCGTCAACGAAGACGGGCGGCGCCGCTGCGTGGCCTGTACCTTGTGCATGGTGGTCTGCCCCAGCAACGCCATCAAAGGCATTGTCGCTGCCGAAGGTTCGGAGCACGAAAAGTATCCGGTGGCCTTCCAGATCGACCTGACTCGCTGCATCTTCTGCGGCCTGTGTCAGGAAGCCTGTCCCAAGGCGGCCATCAAGTTGAACAACCTGTATGAGTTGGCTCAATACGATAAGAACCTTCTTTATCTCGATATCGACCGGGCTACGCAGAAAAAGTCCGAACTCCGGATGGCGGATTGGCTGTGATGCCGCCATTTGCCTGGGTTGCGTATAGGAGGCTCGAGGGATGCAGATGATCTTTTTCATCCTGGCCGGGGTGGCCCTGGTCTCCGGAGGGTTGGTGGTCTTTCAGAGACACCCCTTAAGGAGCGCCCTCTGGCTCATCGTCAACTTCTTCGCCGTAGCCGGCATATATCTCCTGGCCCACGCGGAATTCATCGCCGCCATCCAGATTATCGTTTATGCCGGGGCCATCATGGTGCTGTTCCTCTTCGTGATCATGCTTCTCAACCTGCGCCAGCCCGAAGAGGAGCAACGGTTCATGCACCTGGGGCAGAAGGTGGGAGGCATCACCCTGGCGGTCTTCACCGTCCTGCTCCTGGTTTACGGCGTCTGCAAGGTCGTGCTGCCTCCGGGCAAGGACGCGCCTCCGGGACTGGGCAACACGGAATCCATCGCCAAGCTGTTGTTTACCGACTATCTGCTGCCCTTCGAAGTCACCTCGGTGCTGCTTTTGGTGGCTATTGTGGGCGCGGTGGTGCTGGCCAAGTCGAAACTGAAATAACCCCTTGGGGGAAATAAACATGGTAGTGCCTGTTTCCTATTATTTGACCCTGAGCATTGCCCTCTTCGCCCTGGGGGTGATCGGGGTGCTGGTGCGGCGTAACGTCCTGGTGATCATGATGTGCATCGAAATGATGCTCAACGCCGTGAATTTGGCCTTCATCGGTTTTGCCGACTATTTCAAGGCGGTGGACGGCCAGATGTTCGTGTTCTTCGTAATGACCGTGGCCGCGGCCGAAGTTGCCGTGGGGCTGGCCCTGATCGTGGCCATCTTCCGCAACCGGGGCACGGTGTACGTCGACGAACTCAATATCCTCAAGTGGTGAGGCAGACCCCATGATGGACTATGTCTGGCTGATTCCTCTTTTCCCCTTTGTGGGGTTTCTGATTAACGGCTTCTTTGGCAAAAATCTGCCCAAGAACGTGGTTGGGACCATCGGCTCCATGGCCGTGGGTCTGAGCTTCCTGGTGACGGTGTGCATTTTCTTCCAGTTTTTGAAGCTGCCCCCCGAAGCCCGGGCGGTGGAAAAGGTGGTCTTTACCTGGATCGCCTCCGGAACTTTCACGGCCCAGGCGGCCTTTCTCATCGATCCACTGTCGTTGATCATGCTGTTGATCGTCTCCGGGGTGAGCACCCTTATTCATATCTACTCCGTCAGCTACATGCACGAAGAAGAGGGGTTTTACCGGTTCTTCACCTACCTGAACCTCTTCGTGTCCATGATGCTCATCCTGGTGAGCGCCAACAACTTCCTGCTGATGTTCGTGGGCTGGGAAGGCGTGGGGCTCTGTTCCTACCTGCTCATCGGTTATTACTATGAGAAGAAGTCCGCGTCCGACGCCGGTAAAAAGGCCTTCGTGGTCAACCGGATTGGCGACTTTGGCTTTCTGCTGGGCATTTTCTTTATCTTCTGGACCTTCGGTTCGATAAACTTCCGGGAAGTCTTCGCCCTGGCCGCCAAATATCCCGTGGGTTCCGGGATTATCACGGCCATTACCCTATGCCTCTTCGTCGGTGCGTGCGGCAAATCCGCGCAATTGCCCTTGTACACCTGGCTGCCCGACGCCATGGAGGGCCCCACTCCGGTTTCCGCCTTGATCCACGCGGCCACCATGGTCACCGCCGGAGTCTATATGGTGGCCCGGTGCAGCGCCCTTTATTCCCTGGCTCCCATTTCCCTGACCGTGGTGGCCACCATCGGTGCGCTCACCGCCATCTTTGCGGCCACCATCGGCATGGCCCAATTTGACATTAAACGAGTCCTGGCCTACTCCACCGTCAGCCAGTTGGGCTACATGTTCCTGGCCTGCGGGGTCGGAGCATATGTGGCGGGTATCTTCCACCTCATGACCCACGCCTTCTTCAAGGCCCTCCTCTTCTTGGGCTCCGGCTCGGTGATGCACGGCTTGAGCGGCGAGCTTGACATGCGCAAAATGGGGGACCTGAAGAAGCACATGCCCATCACTTACTGGACCTTCCTGCTGGCCACCCTGGCCATTGCCGGGATCTTTCCCTTTGCCGGGTTCTTCAGTAAGGATGAAATCCTGCTGCACT
>DYJG01000601.1 GCA_020723225.1 Desulfobacca acetoxidans
GGTCCTGGATGAATGGCAGGCCTCCAGCGTGGGCAGCAGGGAGCCGCCGCAAGCCAAGGAAGAAATCCATTCCCTGGTGATGGAAGCTTTCAAATTATTCAAACAGCTTGACCGGAAGAAACAATTGCCGGACTTCCTTCGGGAAATGGGATTTATGCTGCACCAGCGTCTTTTAACTTTGCAGGCCAATCCTCGTCGACCCCAGATCATGACCTCCAGCGGTGAAGAAATGACCTTTTGGGAAGCCAGCTATGATCTGGTGGATTTACCTGTGGCCGTTTCCAGATTGGGAGCTCAGGATGATTTTGAGGAATCCGCATGGGAGGAAGACCACGAGGGACTGATCGGAAGATATACTTTCGAATGGCTGGAGAAGGGAAAGTCGGTCCGGAAAATAAAAAAAATTCAGGGGCAATCAATCGTTAAAGGCCAAACAGCAGATTCTTTTTTCACCCTGGGGCCCGGACAGGGGAACGCTAGAATTCTCGGAAGTGTTAGGTTGGAACGGAACCGGCTGATTTTGGAGACAAAAGGCGAAAAACGGTTTGCCATCGGTAAAGAACGTTTGGAACGGGTGCTGGCCGGTCTGCTGCGGCACCGGGAGGATAAGGTTAAAACCTTGGAGGAAATGTTGGAGGAGTATGCCGACGTTACCCCAGAAGAACCCACATCGGAAATTCCCCCGGATGTCAAGCAGGCACTCATGAAAGAGTACCTGGACCAGCATTATCAAAAGTGGCTTGACACCCCCCTTCCGGCCTTAAATGGCAAAACCCCCAGAAAGGCGATTAAGACCAAAGAAGGCCAGCATTTAGTGGAAAATTTATTGAGATCGATTGAGTATCACCATCAAACTAAAATGGAATACGACACTGCCTGGATCAGGAAAGAGCTTGGACTGTAAATGGCCCTCGGTGACAAGATACGAGATTCGCAACGAAGCTGCGCTCCGTTCAGAATGACATTTCGAGCACAGGCGAGACGCCTGTGCCACTAGGTTTTGGTTTTTTGTTTCTGTTTTTGTTTTTGTTTTGTTTTTGTGGCCGGGCAAATCCTCTAACTACCAAAAATCGGAAATTCATGTTAAGATTTTAACATAATCAATTTTAGTCTCTCCGACCTGCCCTCAGGCCATGGATATAACGAAAAACGAAGAACGAAAAACGGAAAACGCCTCCCCGGCCGGCCATCCGGACGCCTCCGACCGGCCCCGGGAAAAATGCGGCATCTTCGGCATTTACGGGCATCCGGACGCGGCCCGGCTGACTTACTTCGGCTTATACGCCTTGCAGCACCGGGGCCAGGAGTCCTGCGGCATCGTCAGCGGGGACGGCTGCCGGGTGCGCCAGCAGCGGGGCCTGGGGCTGGTGTCCGAGGTCTTTAATCCCCAGGTCCTGGAGCAGCTCCCCGGGCACCTGGCCATCGGCCACGTGCGCTACTCCACCACCGGATCCACGCTCCTGGTCAACGCCCAGCCCTTCGTGGTGCAGCACGGCGGCCACAGCCTGGCCGTGGGCCATAACGGCACGCTCACCAACGCCCGGGAGATCCGCCGCAGCCTGGAGCAGGGCGGCTCCATTTTCCAGTCCACCATGGACACCGAGGTCATCGTTCATCTCATGGCCCGGCACCGGGGCGCGGACACGGTGGAATCCCTGATCAACGCCCTGGATCACGTCAAAGGCTCGTATTCCCTGGTGCTGGCCACTGCGGACAAGGTCATCGCCGCCCGGGACCCCTACGGTTTCCGGCCCCTGAGCCTGGGGCAGCTTAACGGCGGTTGGGTCGCGGCCTCCGAGACCTGCGCCCTGGACCTGGTGCAGGCGGACTACTGGCGGGACGTGGAGCCCGGAGAAATCGTGGTCCTGGACGCAAACGGCCTCCACTCCCATAAGCCTTTCCCCCCCGAGCACCCCCGGCACTGCATCTTCGAATACATCTATTTCGCCCGGCCCGACAGCCAGGTCTTCGGCA
>DYJG01000602.1 GCA_020723225.1 Desulfobacca acetoxidans
CACGCCGCAGAGTTTGCCGATGCCGCTCATCAGGGGCAAAAGCAGCTTGATCACCACTCCCCGGAGCTTTTTGGAGAAGAAGAGGTCCCGTCCCAGAGCCACGGTGAGGGCCAGCATGGTGACGATCACGAAAACCAGGAAGAGGAGGATGGCGAAGAGCGTCCCCAGAATCAGGGGCAGCTTGGGGTGCAGGGTGGTGAGGCCCACGTAGGGCACGTACCAGAGGCCGGCCAGGATGGCGGCGAACAAGACGCAGGTGACCGCCAGCAGGCCCAGAAAGATGCGCTTCTGGGGCCTGAGCGAATTACCGCCGTTTAAGATTTTGGGGGCTTCGTCCATTAAAAACCGTTTTCCGTTTTTCGTTTTTCGTTAAAAGAACGGCTCCCATTTTCCCGATATGCACATATATTTTTGCGTCTTCCTTTGCGTCTTTGCGTCTTTGCGTGAGGCTTTTTTCGAGTCAGCTCAAAATTTACCCCAACACCTGCTTAAGCAGCGGCTGCCCCCTAAGGAACTCCGCCGCGCTCAGGCGTTTGTGCCCGGCCAGTTGCAGTTCGGCGACGGTGACGCTGCCCTGCCCGCAGGCGATCTCCAGGCCGTGGGTGGCAAGCCCCAGGGCCGTGCCCGGTGGCGCCAGGCTGCCTGCGCTCTTTTTCACCCGCGCGCCGAACAGCCGCAGTATCTTTCCTTGAAAAAAGGTATAAGCCCCCGGCTTCGGGTCCAGGCCGCGGATCCAGTCGGCCGCTTCATGCGCGGGCTGCTCCCAATTAAGGCGCCGCATCTCCGGGGTGAGGAGGGGCGCGTACGTAACCTGGGACTCATCTTGTTTTTCCCGGACGGCCTCCCCCCGGCGCAGCATTTCCAGGGCCTGGACCAGCAGGTTAGCTCCCCGCTCCGACAATTTCCGGGCCAGGGTCCCGGCGTTGTCTTCTTCCCGGATGGGGACCCGCTCCTGGAGGAAGACCTCCCCGGTGTCCACCTCGAATTTCATCCATTGGATGGTGACCCCGGTCTCCTTTTCCCCATTGATCAAGGCCCAGTTGATGGGCGCGGCCCCCCGGTAGCGGGGCAGGAGCGAGGCGTGGACGTTCAGGCACCCCACCCGGGGCAGGGCCAGGATTTCCGGGGTGATGATCCGGCCGTAAGCCACCACGATGAGCAGCTCCGGCGCGTAATCCCGGAGTGCGCCCGTGAATTCCGGGGCTTTCAGCTTCTCGGGCTGCAAGACCGGCAGGTTCCAGGCCGCGGCCAGTTCCTTCACCGGTGAGGGGCTGAGCTTTTGCCCCCGGCCCCGGGGCTTATCGGGCTGGGTGACCACCGCGGCCACCTCTTCGCCCGCGGCCAGCAGGGCCTCCAGGGAAGGCGCGGCAAAGGCCGGGGTGCCCATGAATATCAAGCGCCAGGGTTTAGGGTCACGCTTCATTTTTTAGGTTTTAGGTTTTAGGTTCTTGGTTCTGGGATGTGTTGTTCATGGCTATGTCTTTCCAGAACCCATATTTGGGTTTTGGGTTTTGGGTTTTAGGTTTTAGGTTTTAGGTTCTTGGCTTTAGGTTCTTTGGCTTTGTCTTTTCCCAGAACCCAGAACCCAGAACCCATTCATCTTCCCTTGGCCGCCAATTGCTTCTTCAGCCGCCTTAAAAATAGCCCCCGTTTCAGCCGGCCGATGTGGTCGATGAACAACACCCCGTCCAGGTGGTCGATTTCGTGCTGCAAGACCACCGCCAGCAGGCCTTCGCCGCTGATCGTCAGCGGTTTGCCCTCCCGGTCCACGCCGGTGACGGTGACCCGGGCGTGGCGCCGCACCTCCGCGGAGAAATCCGCCACCGACAGGCAGCCTTCCTCCCGGACGGCCTCCCCCTCCCCGGCTTTGAGGCAGGGGTTGAGGATCACTTTCAGGTCCCTGGCCCCCTCCCGGTGGGCCACGTCCAAAACGATGAGGCGCTGCAGCACCCCCACCTGGGGCGCGGCCAG
>DYJG01000603.1 GCA_020723225.1 Desulfobacca acetoxidans
GTATGGCCGTGGCACAGCAGCAAAGGAGGCCGGGCCACGGTGCGGCCCTGCTGGTAGGCGTGCACCCGGTCTTTGAAATGGGTCCAGAGGATGGCCCGGGTGTGGGCCAGGAAGATGCGGCCTTCCAGCTCCAGGGCCTCGGCGCAGCCGGTGGCCTCCGGCAGCTCCGGGCCGTAGAAATCATAGACCCAATAGAGCCGGTTATCCGGGGCCATCTCCAGCCAGGGGCGGAAAGGCTCCGGCGGGCAATCCCCCAAGCAGGCCAGGTGGCGGATGCCCCGGCTTTGAAAAAAAGCGAGGAGTCGAGGCAGGCCGGCCTGGTAGACATGGGTGTCGGCCACCAGGGCCAGCCTGTCCATCACTCCTCTGAAACCACTATCTGCTTAAGTTACTTTACCGGCCCGGTGCCACAGGCCCGGCCGGCATGTCCTTTCAGCATCTCCACCAGTTTGGCCAGATACTTGAGGGCCTCATCCTTGTCTTTGTCGATGAGAATGGCTTCGATCTGCATCTGTTCCTGGTCCGAAAAAACGATCTGTTTGTCTGCCATGGTTATTCCCCTTTGTCAGTTGTCGCCTCGGTGATAGAAGTTGTTAAGGGAAATGCTGGTAAACCGTGCTTCATCAACCGTGGCCCGGAGGGCCTTCCGCGGCCTTGGGCCCGCAGGCGTGACCCAAATGGCCCTTGACGCGGTCCAACAGGTTCGCCAGATACCGCAGGGCCTCTTCCCCGTCCTTATCGATGACGATGCCCTCTATCTGCATCTGCTCCTGATCCGAAAAGACAATGGTTTTATCCGGCATGAGTAGGTCTCCTTTCCCTTCTGGTGAAAACAATTTAAGATTAAGGGGGGAGAGTGTCAATAGCCAGGGCAAGAGGAGAATTGCCTCTCCGGAGAAAAACTGCGATAATTTTTTTTACGCCCGCGCCGGTCTGAAGGTTAACCTCATGCAAAGACGCAAAGGCGCAAAGTAAGACGCAAAGTATATGGATAAATAGGACAATTCCCTCTTTTCAGAGGAAGTCTTAAATATCGAAGAAAAAATTAGGAAAAACGGGGGTGTCCCTATTTTTCCTGGGAGATAAAAAATGCCCAAGTTATTTTCCGACCGCTCCGCCCCGGCCCGGTGCCCCTTTTGCCGGCGGGAGGTCCTCCCGCCCCGGGAGATCAAGGGCGGACAGTGGTATGACTTCCCCGGCGGCTACTGCGCCTGCGGCGCGGTCTTTGCGCTTGACCCCACGGCCAGAAACGGCGGCGCGGTCCTGCTCCAGGCCATGCTCATGGCCTGCAAAGGCGACATGGAGCGGGTCTTGGGCCTCTCCCTGGGGACGGATTACGACGAGGGACACGTCCATAAGTACAACGACCGGACCCACCAGGTGGAGCCCCAGGCCTTCGGCACCCTCTATTTCATCCGCCTCCGGGAGGAAGCGGAGGCCGGTGACAACGTTAGTTAAAGCCCGTTGATTTGGCTCAGGCCCCAATAAAAAACCCCTTAAAAAAATTAAGGGGTTGTATTTTCATGGCGTCCCCAACCGGATTTGAACCGGTGTTGCCGGCGTGAAAGGCCAGCAGAGAGCGTATTCTACCCGATTTTACAGCCGTTTAAAGTCGTCAAACAAACCCAAGAGCCGTCAAAAGCCGTCTAAAAAGCCGTCTGCATTTTTTGGCAATATGCTGAGTTCAGCTTAGGTTAGGTCTCCTATTGTTTCTTTCTGCTGGCGAATATTTTTTTTCATGAACACTCCTTGTACCCGTTAAACTCTTGCATACCGGTAAATGCCCTTAATGTTCTGAGCTAAAAACTGACCCTTAGAAGGGGCAGCTTTCATCTGCTGGAAGAGGGGTGAAGGTACATCATAGTATTTTTAGCGTCCTCCTTTTTTGAACTCGACGATCAGCACCCGCGATTTTTCGTCATAGTCGAAACCAGCGATGTTGGACGACTCGGGAGTGGCAATCCAGCT
>DYJG01000604.1 GCA_020723225.1 Desulfobacca acetoxidans
CCCTAAAAAATACCTAAAAACCACACCCAACTGTCGAAGATGAGTCAGAATGACACGTGGGGGGAACGCGGCAGGGAAATTAACCTTGAACCTTGAACCTTGAACTAAATCCGGAGGTTAATTGAAAACTGGCGAGAAAGAAACCGTCTCACTTTTAATCACCGGGGCCTGGGTCCTGACCCAGAACCCGGAGCGCAAAATCTTCTCCCCCGGCGCGGTGGCCGTCCGGGGCGCCGAGATCGCGGCCGTGGGTCCGCCGGATGAACTGTCCGAACGCTACGCCCCGGCCCAGACCCTGGATTATCCGCAGGGCTTGATCATCCCCGGCCTGATCAACGCCCACACCCACGCGGCCATGTCGCTCTTCAGGGGTTTAGCCGACGATCTGCCCCTGGAGGAGTGGCTTAACAGTCATATCTTCCCCGCGGAACGCCATCTGAACGGGGACTTCGTCTATTGGGGCACCAAACTGGCGGTGGCGGAGATGCTGCTTTCCGGCGCCACCACCTTTTGCGACATGTATCTCTGGGCCGGCCAGGTGGCGCAGGCCGCCGCGGAAACCGGCATCCGCGCGGTGGTGGGGGAAGTCTTATACGATTTTCCTTCCCCCAATTACGGTCCACCCAGCGCAGGTCTGCAGTACAGCGAAGAACTCTGCCGCACCTGGCGGGACCACCCCCTGGTCAATGTGGCCATCCAGCCCCATGCGGTCTATACCTGCTCCCCGGACCTGTTGCAGCAATGCGGCGAGCTGGCGGCGCGCTTTGACACCCGGCTCATCATCCACCTCTCGGAGACTCATCGGGAAGTGGCGGACTGCGAGGCCAAATATGGAGCCACCCCGGTGGGGCATTTGCACAAGCTGGGGCTTTTAAGTTCCCGCCTGCTGGCCGATCACGGAGTAGTGCTCAGCGAGGCGGATATGAATCTTCTGGCCGCGTCCGGCGCCGGTGTGGCCCATTGTCCGGAAAGCAATATGAAACTCGCTTCGGGCATCGCGCCGGTGGTGGATCTGCTGGCCAAAGGCGTGCCCGTGGGTTTGGGCACCGACGGCTGCGCCTCCAACAACAACCTGGACCTGCTCCAGGAGATGGACACCGCGGCCAAGCTGCAAAAAGTCCACCGCCTGGACCCCACGGCCCTGCCCGCGACCCAGGCCCTGGACCTGGCCACCATAAACGGCGCTCGCGTCCTGGGACTGGAAAAGAAGGTGGGCTCCCTGGCTCCCGGGATGCAGGCGGACCTGGTGGTCATCGACCTGGACCGGCCCCATTTGACGCCGATTTACGACCCCTATTCCCACCTGGTGTACGCCGCCGGCGGCGCGGACGTCCAGACCGTGCTGGTCCACGGCCGGGTGGTGGTCCGGGACCGCCGCATCCTTACCTTTGACCTCGAGGAGACCCTGGCCCGGGCCCGGGAATTGGCCCGCAGTTTGCAGAAATAACCACTTAGGAGGCGAGCCGGATGGACGTCAAAATGATCACCCGGAAACGGGAACCGCGGCAGGTCACCATGAAACTGACTGACGGTTCGCTGCTCCGGGGGCAGGTGAATCTTTTCTACGAAGAGATCGTGCTAAACCGGGTCAGCGACCTCTTCACCCGGAACAAAGATCCCTTCATCGTGGTCTTCGGAGTCAAGCTGGAAGAAACTTCCAGCCAGGTGGTCATCGTCAACAAGGAGAATATTATCTGGATTGCGCCGGAGGACTAGCCGGCTCTCGTAATAACAACCGTCTTATGGCCCTCAGCTCCGGGCGATGAGGAAGACCCCCAGGCAGGTCACCAGGATGCCGGCCATGCGGGTGAAAGATACCGCCTCTCCAAACATGATCTTGGCCAGGATGGCGGTGAAGACATAGCCCAGGCTGATCAGGGGATAAGCGTAACTCACCTCCGCTTTGGCCAGGACGATGAGCCACACCAGGAACCCGAGGCCGTAGCAGACCAGGCCCAGGAGCA
>DYJG01000605.1:0-262 GCA_020723225.1 Desulfobacca acetoxidans
CATCCGGGCGCGGTCAAAGGCAGTTCACGAGAATGAATTCGGGCAACAGCCCGTTGAACTTTGAACCTTGAACTTTGAACTTTTTCAGCCGGTTACTTTCAACTTGGAACCTGGAACTTGGAACTCGGAACTTCGCGAAGCAGGTGACACTTAAATGGACAAGATTGTTATTGACGGCGGCGTACCCCTTAGCGGGGAGGTAACCATCAGCGGGGCCAAGAACGCGGCCCTGCCCATTATGGCCGCGACTTTGCTGGCCCCG
>DYJG01000605.1:272-1961 GCA_020723225.1 Desulfobacca acetoxidans
GGGGGAGCATACCCTGATCAACGTGCCGCCCCTGGCCGACATCCGCACCACCAAACGGCTGCTTGGCACCATGGGGGTGGTTTTCCAGGAAGGCGAGGCGCCCCCCGGCGAGATCGGCGGCGTGCCCTGGGAGGCCCCGCCCTTAAAGGTGGACACCCGGAACTTGAGCGGCTGGGAGGCCCCCTACGACCTGGTGAAGACCATGCGGGCCTCGGTCCTGGTCCTGGGGCCGCTGGTGGGCCGGGAGCGCCGGGCCCGGGTGTCGCTCCCCGGCGGCTGCGCCATCGGCGCCAGGCCCATCAATTTGCACCTCAAGGGCCTGGAGGCCATGGGGGTGAAAATCTCCCTGCAGCAGGGTTACGTGGAGGCCGACGCCAAGCGCCTTCGGGGCGCGGAGCTCCATTTCGAGACCCCCACGGTCACCGGCACGGAAAACCTGATGATGGCCGCAGTGCTGGCCAAGGGCACTACCGTGATTAAAAACGCGGCCATGGAGCCGGAGGTGGGGGACCTGGCCCGGTTTCTGGTGTCCATGGGCGCGCGCATCGACGGCATCGATACCGATGTCTTGGCCATCCACGGCGTCCCGGAACTGCGCCCCACCACCTACACCGTCATGTCCGACCGCATCGAGGCCGGCACTTACCTGGCCGCAGCCGCCATCACCAAGGGCGAGGTCACCCTGGTGAACGCGCCCATCCCCCACCTCACCGCCATCATGGGCAAGTTCACCGAGGCCGGGGTGCGCCTCACCGTGGAGCCGGGCCGGCTCATGGTCCATCCCGGGGGGAACCTCACGGGAGTGGATATCCGCACCCTGCCCTACCCCGGCTTCCCCACGGACATGCAGGCCCAGTTCATGGCCCTGATGAGCCTGGCCCGGGGCGCATCGGTGATCACCGAGACCATCTTCGAAAACCGCTTCATGCACGTCAGCGAACTCAGACGCCTGGGCGCGGACATCAACGTCTCCGGCAACCTGGCGGTGGTGCGGGGCCGGCGCCAGCTTATGGGCGCGCCGGTAATGGCCACGGATCTCAGGGCCTCCGCGTCCCTGGTCATCGCCGGCCTGGCCGCGCAAGGAACCACCGAAATCCACCGGGTCTACCACCTGGACCGGGGATATGCGCACCTGGTGGAAAAACTCTCGGCCCTGGGCGCGCGCATCCGGCGCATGGCGGCTTGAAAAAAAGATTTACCACAGAGACACAGAGAGCACAGAGTTACACAGAGTATAAGAAATTTAGCCTTGGCGCAAAGCGCCAAGGCTAAATATTTTTTTCTCTGTGAATCTCTGTGTCCTCTGTGCCTCTGTGGTGAATGTTTTAGTCCATCAATTCCCGGAAACTGGCGATGGAGGGGAAATCCGGGTGGGGTTCGGCCTCGGCCTGGGAACTGGATTTGGCCTTGAAAAGGAGGTATTTGATGCCGTAGCGCCGGCCTGAAGCCAGAACGTCGGCGTTGTCGTCCACCAATAGGGTGGAGGCAAGTTCAAAGCCGATCCTTTCCTGCAAAACCTCCCAGAAACGGGCTTCTTCCTTGGGAGCCCCCAGATCGAAGGAAGAAATCACCTCATCAAAATAACCCAGCAGGCCCACGTGGTTCATCTTCAGGTTCAGGGTCTTGTAATGGGCATTGGTCACCAGGGCCACTTTTTTGCCCATCTGCCGCAGGAACTGCAAGAAATCC
>DYJG01000606.1 GCA_020723225.1 Desulfobacca acetoxidans
TGTAACTTTATTTATCGAACATCAAAAAAGGTGTTAAAGCCGGAAGCCGGGGTCTGCCCCGGGGACGACGGCAGAAAATGACTTTTAATGAAGGGGCTTTTTAAGGTAAAATGGGTTGGCAATTTGCGGGGGGACCATGGGCACCAATTTATCCCGGCTCTACCAGCTCTTTTCCCACGACGACCGGCTCCTGATCCTGATTAACGCCGACCCGGATTCCATCGCCAGCGCCCTGGCCCTGAAGCGCCTGTTGTGGCGCCGGATCGCCGTCTGCGTCATCTCCCCCATCCAGCCCATCACCCGCCCCCAAAACGAACGCCTGGTGGAGCTGCTGGGGATCAGGCTCACGCCCTACCAGGAGGTCAATCCCGCCGAGTACAACCGCAAGGCCCTGGTGGACAACCAGCCGGGGCATCACGAGTTCTTCGGGGCCCACCAGTACGACCTGATCATCGACCACCATCCCCGGCTGCCGGAAACTACGGCCCGGATGGTGGATATCCGCGTCGACTACGGCGCCAACTCCAGCATCATGACCGAATATTTGCGGGCCGCGCGCATCAAGCCTTCCCTGAAGCTGGCCACCGCCCTCTATTACGGCATCACCACCGACACCGCCAATTTCGAGCGCCCGGCCGTCGAAGCCGACGTCCGGGCCTTCCACTACCTCTTCAAATTCACCCGCCGGGCCCTGATCCGCAGCCTGGAGTACGCGGAATTCAACATCTCCATGCTGCAGTATTTCCAACAGGCCTTCAGCCGCTACCGCCTCCGCCACCAAAAATTTTACGCCTTCCTGGGGATGGTGAGCACCCCGGACATCCTGGTGATCCTGGCCGATTTTTTCCTGCGCGCCCGGGAGATTGCCTGGACCGTGGTGGGCGGCATCTACCAGGATAAACTGGTGGTCATCTTTAGAAACGACGGCCTGCGGAAAAACGCCGGGGCCCTGGCCGCGAAGGCCTTCGGCAAACTGGGCTCCGCCGGCGGCCACGCCTCCAGCGCCCGGGCCGAAATCCCCCTGGAGCACATCCCGGATATCCCTCCCAACGCCCAATGGCAACTGTGGCAGTATTTTCTGATTCAGCGGGTGGAAGGTAGAGGGAAAGGGTAAGGAATTAGTTTTCGGTTTTCGGTTGGATGGGTATTGGTGGGGCGGGCCTCCGTGCCCGCCCCGGTGTTTATGGGATAGAAGGGTCCAGACGAGACGCCTGTGCTACTGGCATTCTTTTGGCTTTCCAGCTATTGGTCAATATTAATGTTTTCTCCCTTTTGACCGAATTCATGGCCAGAAATTATCTGAATCAAAACGAGGCAGAGTGACTAAAACAGGCTGCCAATAAGGGAGATATATGTTTGAGAATCTGGTTAATTGGATACCTCTGGCTATTCTTGTGGTTGTATGGATAGTTTTTATGCGTTCTAACCCCCAAAAAATGACATTGGAATATTTAAAAAGAAATAATGAATTAATGGAAGAATCTATTAAGGTTACCGAGAGGATCGCCTCGGCATTGGAAAAAATCGAGCAGAAACAAACAAGATAATTACACATTTTAAGGAAGGAGGGCTAAAACCCACAGGCGAGACGCCTGTGCCACTGGCCCTTATTCCCTTATCACTGCAATCAATCTCCCCTGATACGATTAATCAAGTCCGAGACAGACACCGTTTCGGTGACCGGCAATATTTGCACCCGCCCCCCATACCCCTGCACGATTTCCCTACCCGCCACTTCGGCCTCCGGGTAGTTGCTGCCCTTGGTGAGGATGTCCGGCTTTAAATTCTGCAGAATCTCCGGGAGTTGTTCGCTGTCGAAGAGGGTGACGTAGTCCACCACCTCCAGAGCGCCGAGGATGCGCAGGCGCTGCTCTTCGCCGATGACCGGCCGCCCTTCTCCTTTCACCCGGGCCACGGACGCGTCCGCGTCCAGGGCCACCACCAGGGCGTCCC
>DYJG01000607.1 GCA_020723225.1 Desulfobacca acetoxidans
GGAGGACCTTCTGGGGGTCTGCCGGCGGCTGATGGAGAGCGGCGCCCTGGAAGTAATCACCTCCGCGGCCACCCATGGTTATCTGCCCCTGTTGGGCCGGGATACCGCGGT
This sequence comes from Desulfobacca acetoxidans, assembly GCA_020723225.1. Taxonomy (GTDB): domain Bacteria; phylum Desulfobacterota; class Desulfobaccia; order Desulfobaccales; family 0-14-0-80-60-11; genus SURF-52. The sequence goes on from DYJG01000607.1 coordinate 112, forward strand.
GCAGGCCCAGGTGAAGCAGGGCGCGGCTGCCTACCGGCGGCATTTCGGCCGCGATCCCAAGGGATTTTGGCTCCCGGAATGCGCCTACCGGCCCCGGTATAAGTGGGCGCCGCCTCTGAAGGACATGAAAGCTGAGCCGGTGCTGCGCAAGGGGGTGGAGGAGTTTCTCTCCGAAAACGGGCTGCGTTATTTCATCGTCGATTCCCATCTGCTTAAAGGCGGCAAGGCCATCGGCGTTTACAAGGATCGTTTCGAGGCCCTGGAGCGCCTCTGGGATCGGTTCGCGGCCCAATACCAGGAGCAGCGGCCCGAAGACCAGGAGAAGTCTCCTTATCTGCCCTACCTGGTGAGCTCCGCGCCGGAAACCAAGAAACCGGAAGCCATCTTCACCCGGGACCCCAAGACCGGGCTCCAGGTCTGGAGCGGCGAGTGGGGTTACCCCGGCGAAGGCAATTACCTGGATTTCCATAAAAAGCGCTTCCCCGGCGGGCTGCGCTACTGGCGGGTCACCAGCGCCAAGGCCGATCTGGCGGACAAGGGCCCGTACCATCCGGAGTGGATCGCCTCCCGCATCAACGACCAGGCGGACCACTTCGTCTCCCTGATCCACGATATCCTGGCGGAATTTTCTGCAACCCATAAACAACCCGGCATCGTTACGGCCCCGTATGACACCGAACTTTTCGGGCATTGGTGGTTCGAAGGCCCGGAATGGCTCTACCAGGTGTTAAGTCGGCTGCAAAAGAGCCCCCAAGTGAGCCTGAAGTCCGCAGGCGGCTTCCTGGAGGAGGCCGCGCCCCTGTCCGTCATCTCCCTGCCGGAGGGCTCCTGGGGGGAGGGGGGCTATCACTGGATCTGGCTCAATGAGGATAATGACTGGACCTGGCGCCACATCTACCCCGCGGAAAAGGAAATGGAGGAACTGGCCCAGCGCTGGGCAGACGACCCGGACCCCCGGATGCAGGACCTCTTAAAGCAATGCGGCCGCAGCCTCTTTCTCCTGGAGGCCTCGGACTGGCAGTTCCTCATCAGCACTTTTTCGGCCCGGGATTACGCGGAACTGCGGCTGGTGGTGCACGACGAGGATTTCCGGCGCCTGGCGGCCATGGCCCGGCAGTACGCCGCGGACCGGAGCCTTTCGCCCGAAGACTGGAATTTCCTGGATTTTTGCCGGGAACGGGACGCGGTCTTCCCGGATATCGACCCCAGGTGGTGGGCGAGGCTGGAGTATCCGCCGTCGGAGATTGAGTGACGGCTGTAATGAAAAAATAAATTTCACGCAAAGACGCAAAGGCGCAAAGGAAGACGCAATATTTGTCATTCTGATCTGAGCTGAGAGAAACTTTGTTGCGAATGGTGGAGCGGCCGTCCCTGGCCGCTCCTGTCTTTAGGTGGGACAGTGCGTGTGCGGGCACGGAGGCCCGCACCACCGGAAAACGGTTTTTTTGCCACAAGAAACGCGGTCTGTTGTTTTTTTACCACAAGCCGGCACAAGGAAGGATTGACCCGAAGGCGGTTGCCGGGTTAATAATTTTTCAAGATTGCCGGGAGGTTATCCTCGATGCCGCCCTCCCGGTCAATCCATCCGAAGCCTGGTACAGGGATTGCACCCTCCGCCTGCAATATGTTCTGGCAAAAGACTCTAGCACGGACTTTGGAATTTTCGGGGATCGGCCTCCACGGCGGCCGGCCGGTGGCGGTGACCATCCATCCGGCCCGGGCCAACCAGGGGTTGCGCTTCGTACGCGCCGACCTGCCGGGCCGCCCCCAGATCAAAGCTCATTACTCACGGGTCACGGACACCACCCGGGCCACCACCCTGGGGGAGAACGGCTGCACC
>DYJG01000608.1 GCA_020723225.1 Desulfobacca acetoxidans
TTCGGTGAAGATATTGGGCTGCCAGAAACAGATGTATTTAAAACCATAGGCCTTGGATAAACGGTCCAGAAAATCCATGGGTTGCTGATACTCCCGCACCACATCTCTGGACAGGGAACGCAACTGGTCATCCGTAAATGTCTCCGCCTTTTCTGGAAATCTTCTTTGTTCACCCGCGGCAGTAAGATACAACCCGTTAACAGCCCGATAAATCATGCAATATTTTTCCATTGCTTCTTTGATGGCGTTCCAGGCGAAATCCCGGATGCGCCACTTCAATCTTTCCCGGGTGATGAATAAATTGGTGGCCCCGCCGGCAACACCGTTCTGGTGGGCGGCGTACACCTCGTTAAAGCCGTCGTAAAAAATCACATAATTCGGTCTTTGGCCTTCTTTTAACATTAACACCAGATGAATCAGGCCTTGCATGAAGGTGTAGCCCGGCACCCCGTAATTAATCACCTGAAACCGGGGTCCCTGGCGGTTCAGAATCCTGGAAAGATAGGAAGGGATGGTGAATTCATCCCGGGAGCCCAAAGCCCAGGCCGCCGATCCCCCCATAAAAAAGATCTGTTCCAGCTTCTGCCCCGCGGGCGCCGCCGGATTCCAGGTCTTGCGGCCCCAATGCTCATCCTCGTTCACATAGGAGCCGTGGTAGGTCTTCCCGGCCCGCTCCACGAACGGGGTGTATTCCCGATTATTGATGGCTTCCCAGGTTTCTTTCCAGATTTGATTAGCCATTGTTTTATCCTGGTAATATAAGAGCAACGGGTTGTCTTCCGATTTCTTCCCTAATAAGTGCGCCACTCCGTTTATTGCTTGCAGACCGATTTCTATTACTAAAATTGCCAACAATATCGAGATAATGTAAAAACATATTTTCCTGGTATTACTGATTTCCATATTTAGCGCTCTACACCCATATTTGCTTGCGCGGTCGCCGCGGTCTGCCCGGCGGGGGCGCTCTCGGCCGCCTGTTTGGCGGCCATGTTTCCCACCGCCACGGCCAGGCCCAACATAAACCAGAACCAGTTGATGTTAGGCCAACTGCCCAGGTCCGTCATCCAATGCAGCATGAGAGCCAGCAACCCGCTCATGATGCCCAAGCCGAAGTTGCCGATCAAAGGATCAGGGGCGCGCAGGGCCGGCAGCAGATGCCAGAGCACCTTAATCAACAGCCAGACGAAGAAAACCAACCCGATTACACCCACTTCTCCCGCAATGAACAGGTAGACATTGTGCACCGCGGTATTCCAGCCGGTGGTCAATTGTTCCGGGGTGTAGTCATATTTTCTGGCCGCCTGGACGTAGTTGTTCAGGCCCACCCCCAGTAAGGGATGGTGCCAAATCACGTTTTTGGCCACTTGCATCAGCGGCAGGGGGCCGTAGGCGGTGGCGGCCTCGGTCCGGAACAGCCCCTTCTGGATGGGATTGGGGACCGTTAATAACAGGATAACCGCCAGGCTGGCAAGGGCGGTGGCGAGGAAGGCCCCCCGCATCAGGCCCATGCGCCGGCAGATTTGCAGCAGGAAGATGCCCCCCACCGCGACCATGGTCCAAAAAATTCCGCCCCGGGAGTACGACATGCCCTGGCCGATAATCTGGGTGAACACCACCAAACCCAGCAATATCTTGAGGGATCTGGACATGGGATAGAAGAGCATGGCAAAGCTGACGGGGATGACCAGATCGAAATATTCGGCCATGGACGAAGGGTGCCCCAGGGTGCCGGTCACCCGGGACAGGGTCTCAAGACCCACAAAGCCGGTAATGAATTTTCTGGCGCCGAAGATTTCCAGTCCCAGGGAGGAACCGGTCACGCCCTGGCCGATGGCGATGACGGCCTGGAAAAAACCCGTGAAAATGAGGACCACCAATACCAGGCGCAGGTCCTTTTCTTCCCGGAGATCGCTGGAGATGTAAATAAAGGTGAGCCCCATAAAGGCCAGGG
>DYJG01000609.1 GCA_020723225.1 Desulfobacca acetoxidans
TACTCTGAAACCCGCGGCGGTGGTGGATTGCCGGGGCAGCGCCTGTCCGGGGCCGCTGATGGAGGCCAAGAAGGCCATCGCCACGGTGAAGGTGGGGGAAGTCCTGGAGGTGCTGTCCAGCGATCCGGGCACCAAGGAGGATATCCCCCTCTGGGCCAAGAAAGTGGGTCATGAATTTATCGGCTCCCTGCCTGCGGCCGGTTACGACCGCATCTTCGTGACCCGAAAAAAATAACACGGAGGCCTCATGGGGGCCGCACCAGCAGCGGGAAAAATCCTGATCCTGGCCGAAGACGCCTGCGGCTACCCGGGCGCGGACGCAGTGGGGCAGGGGCATCTCAGCTACCCCGCCAACACTTACATCCTCCGGGTCAAGGCCGGGGCGCTTTTTCCCGAGAAATTCTATCTGAACTGCTTCGCCAAGGGCATTGCCGGGATCATCATCATGTCCTGCGGGGTGGAAACCCCCTACCATGGCGCCTATGAAGCCCTGGCGCAGCGCATCGACCGGGTTTACGGCCTGATGAAAGAAAGGGGTTTGGACATAAGGCGGCTGCGCCTCACCTCCATCTGCACGGTGTGCACCCGGGCTTTTATCAATGAAGTGAAGCAGATGCACGAGCTGGTGTCGCAGTTGGGCCTGCCTGGAGACGAGAGGCCGGCCGCGGCCGGAGAGGGTCAGGCATGAGTTCCCGGCCCCATCGCCGTTTCGACGCCCTGATCCTGGGCGGGGGGATCGCCGGCCTGGAGGCGGCCCTCAACCTGGCGGAGCAGAATTTTTCCGTGGCCGTGGTGGAGAAGGACGCCACCATCGGCGGCAAGATGATCCGGCTCTCCAAGGTCTTTCCCACGCTGGATTGCTCCAGTTGCATCACCACCCCGAAGATGGCGGCCGCAGCCCATCATCCCAACATTGCCATTCTTACCTATTGCGAGCTGCAAACCCTGGAGCGCAGTAACGGCGATTTGGTGGCCGGAATCAGGCAAAAACCCCGCTTCGTGAGCGAGGAGAAATGCATCGGCTGCCGCCAATGCGAATACGAGTGCCCGGTGCTGGTTCCCGACGTGGAGCAGGGGGGCTTTGCGGGCCGCAAAGCCATCCGCATTCCCTTTTCCAACGCCATTCCCCAGAAGGCCCTGATCGATCCTGAGAATTGCATCCTCTGCGGCCGCTGCGCCAAGGTCTGCCCTACCGAGGCGGTCAATTATTATGAGCAGCCGGAAGAATTCACGTTGACTGCTTCGACCGCAGTGATCGCCACCGGCTTTGAGATGCTGCCCCTGGAGGATAAGGTCCAGTACGGCCAGGCTCAAATTCCCAATGTAATCACGGCCCTGCAGATGGAGCGGCTGCTCGCGCCCCACGGGCCGTATAACCGGGTGCTCCGGCCCTTTGACGGCAAGGAGCCGGATAATATCGCCTTCATCCAGTGCGCCGGTTCCCGGGACCAAAGTATGGGGGTGGAGTATTGTTCCCGGGTTTGCTGCATGTACGCTATCAAGCAGGCCATGCTCCTGTCCGGGGCCCTGCCCCTGGCGGACCTCACCGTCTATTACCTGGATATCCGGGCCTTCGGCAAGGGCTATGAGCAGTTTTTCCAAACCGCCCAGGCCATGGGGGTGAATTTCATCAAAGGTAAAGCGGCTTATCTGGCCCCCGGCGAGGACGGCGCGGTCAAGGTCCGGTATGAATCCCAGGAAGCCGGGGGCGGGGTGCAGGTGGCGGAGCACGACCTGGTGGTGCTCTCCCTGGGCCTGCTGCCGGGTTGGCACCCCACGGGCCGCTGCGCCCTCTCCACCGCGGGAGACAATTTCATCAAAACCGTGAAACCCAAAACCGCGCCCACCCTGACCGGACTGGAAGGCGTCTTCGTAGCCGGGGCCGCGGCCGGACCCAAGGACATCGTGGACAGCATCGCCGAAGCCGGGGCCGCGGCCATGGAGGCG